>CALGOI010000304.1 GCA_937959065.1 uncultured Ignavibacteriota bacterium
CGATTGCTTTATATAGTCTTCCGAGCGATGCATATGCATTCCCGCAATTATACCATGCAGCCGCGAAATCTTCCCTGATTGCCAGGCACATTTCATAGCTTTCGATGGCTCTCAGGAACCTCCCCTGCCTATTTAAGACGATTCCTTTATTGTACCAGGCATTGTAGTTCATGGGAGCAAGCTCTAGATGCTTTTCATATGCTGTTAAAGACTCTTCCAGTTTTTCAAGAAAATCATAACAATAGCCTAACTCGTAATAAGCATCTTTATGGAGCTTGTCTATTTCGATCACGTTTTCGAAGCATTCTACTGCTTCAGCAAACTTCTCCAGGCGCTCATAAGTAAGCCCCATATTGAATAATGCGTCGGAATTTTGTGGCTCCATCTCTAATACAGTATTAAACAGCTCTAAAGCTTTTTCATAATTCTCGCTATTATCAAGCGTTATTGCCTTATTTAATAGCACTTCTATGTCTGTAGGATTTAATGATATGGCTTTATCATAATATATGATGGATTCATCATATCTGGCTAATCCGTCGAGGATTAAAGCTTTTTTGTGGTAACCCTCGGTCGAATAAGGATAGAGCTCAAGAAGAATATTAACATATTTCAGCGCTTTTTCATAGTCCTGATCTTCATATAGCGAAGCTATATATTCCTCGAGTGACTCAGAATCGTACTGAAAGTTGCTGAAATCCTCATTGTCCGGTTCATTACCTTTATTAAACTTACCCTTCTTGTTATTATCATCTGAACCGTCACCTTCTTCATCAAAATATCCTAAGTCGTCAAACTCATTCATTAATTCCCCTTTTTAGAGTTTAATTTCGAAATTAAGTTAGAGAATTATTGAGTATAAAGCAAGTAAATAGAATTATAGGTAAAAATTTTTGATACCTGTTTAATACATTTACTTAGAGCATTATTTCGTATAACTTATTAGCTCCCCCTTATCCCAGGTAATCCTTCAAATAGACCGAAATTTTCCATATACACATTCCAGGATTTTTTATATTATCCAGTTAGTTATAGTTAAAAAGAAGTATTCAAATGAAAATCGCCCCCTATATATACCTGGGATTATTGTTCCTTTTTCTCACATCATGTTCATCTATAAAGATCAAAGAGCAGATCGAGATAAATGAAAAAGAGGACTGGCTTTTCATTGGAGCCGATCCTGAGAGAACAAATATATCCAAATCAAATTCTGTCCTTAATCCACCATTTTCCCTTTTATGGTCACATAATCTAGATGCCGGGTTTTCTAATAACTGTTTGTCAGCCAGTGACGGGATTTTGTTTGCGTCTACCCTCAGAGGTGAGATTTTTGCCCTGAATATTGAAAATGGGAAAAATCTCGGGAGAATAACCAATCTTGGAAAAGGATCATATGGAACACCGGCAATTTGGGGAAAAGGAATAATAGTAACTTTCGACGGAGATAAGAAAAATTCAGTGATTAACTATAACATAGAAGAAGGGAGTCAAATCTGGTCACGTGATATCGGTATGACTAAAACATCACCCGTCCTATTCGGGGATATGGTTTTATTAAGTTCAACTGATAATAAGATTTACAGTTTGAACAGAAATAATGGAAATTTATTTTGGACTTATTCCGGAGCAGGCAAATTATCATCCCCCAAACCATTTTATACTACTCCGACAATCAGTGATTCCATTCTTATATCAGGTAATACAAATGGTAGTTTATACGCTCTTAATAGAATCAATGGATGGGAGTTATGGGAATTTAAAACAGACGGTCCGATTTATGCTGATGCTTCAATATATGACAGCAAAATATATTTCGGCTCTGATGATGAATCTTTTTACTGTCTTGATTTTTCAGGTACTGTTCTTTGGAAAAGAGAATTAAAAACTACATTCAAAGCATCACCTTCATTTTATAAAGATATGGTGATTATCCCCGGAGTTGACGGCAATGTCTATTCTTTGAATCTTAATACAGGAGATGATATATGGAAGTACCAAACTAATGGCACAATTTATGCTTCACCGGTTATTCACCGAGACAAGATCTTTATAGGTTCATTTGATACTAAATTCTACTGCCTGGACGCTAATACAGGAAACCGTTTATGGAATTACACCACAGAAGGCAGGATCCGTACCACAGCACTTATATGGAAGGATTACATTTTCGCTGCATCTGAAGACCGTAATGTATATTGTTTTGTAAGTAAATCGAATGCTCAATGATGAAGTGTATAATTATATTGGCTGCTTTACTATATTCTGTGCCATTAACAGCACAGGATTCCACAGATCAGGTTTCATTAACTGTTATGTGTAATCTTACTTCAGCTCAAATTATAATTGATTCAACAAATCTCGGGACTCCCCCGCTTCTGAATCATAAACTTGAAAAAGGAGAGCATACTTTAATAATACTAAATAAGGAGAGCTCTAATAAATGGCAGGTAGAAAATTATAAAAGAGAATTATTTATAAAATCGGATACGGTAATTAATATTGATTTCC
>CALGOI010000305.1 GCA_937959065.1 uncultured Ignavibacteriota bacterium
ACGGCTTAGCGATATTGAACTGGTTCCGATAGCAGATTTGTATTCAACAAGTCTTAGGTTTTCAAATTTAACTTTACCTTCGAATTTCGTTGCTACCTGTGACTGAGCAATAATCTTACTTGCTGTACCACCGATGTGGAAAGTTCTAAGTGTAAGCTGAGTACCCGGCTCACCGATTGACTGAGCCGCGATGATACCCACTGCTTCACCTTTTTCCACCATCTTACCTGTTGCAAGATTCCTACCGTAACATTTAGCGCAAACACCACGCTTGGACTCACAGGTCAGTACCGACCTGATCTCAACTACATCCACCGGTGAATCGGAAATTGCATCGGCGACCTCTTCGGTTATCTCTTCACCTGCTTTAACCATCACTTCTTTAGTGAGCGGGTTAACTACATCGTGAGTCGATACCCTTCCGAGTATTCTTTCTGCGAGAGTTTCCTTGATATCTTCACCTTCTTTCAGTGCTTCTGTTTCAACACCTCTGATCGTACCGCAGTCGTCTTCGGATATAATAACATCCTGAGCAACGTCCACAAGTCTCCTTGTAAGGTACCCCGCGTCAGCAGTTTTTAATGCTGTATCAGCAAGACCTTTTCTGGCACCGTGAGTCGAGATAAAGTACTCGAGAATCGATAGACCTTCCTTAAAGTTAGCAAGGATAGGGTTCTCGATGATCTCACCTGCTTGTCCAGTCAATGATTTCTGAGGCTTCTGCATAAGACCTCTCATACCGGCAAGCTGGCTAACCTGGTCAGCCGAACCTCTCGCGCCAGAGTCGATCATCATATGCAGCGAGTTAAATCCGTTCTTAGATCTGGTAAGATTGGTCATAAGCTCTCTCTTAACTTCGTCTCTAACGTGTGTCCAGATATCGATAACTTTGTTATACCTTTCGTTCTCAGAGATAATACCTCTTCTCTTCGATTTTTCGATAACATCTACTCTCTTTTGAGCTTCATCGATAATCTCCCATTTATTGTTGGGGATCTCGATATCGTCGATATTTACCGACAGACCGCCTAACGTAGAATATATAAATCCGATCTCTTTCAGGTCGTCGAGGAACTGTGCTGTTCTCAGGTTACCAACCTTCTTGTAGATCATTCCTATAATTTCATAGATCTTTTTCTTCTTTAACAACTCGTTAATGTAAGGCACTTCTTCAGGTACTATCTGGTTAAAGATAACCCTTCCAACAGTTGTTTCAATGATTTTTCCTTTTATCCTTACCTTAATCGCAGCGTGTAATCCAACTCTTCTCATATCATATGCAAGTATAACTTCCTCAGGAGAACCGAACATCATGCCTTCACCGACATCACCTTTCATTTCCTTGGTAACATAGTAACAACCAAGGATCATCTCCTGGTTAGGTACGATAATCGGGTTACCGTTCTGTGGTGAAAGGATATTGTGTGATGAAAGCATCAGCACACCTGCTTCAAGCTGTGCATCGTATGACAATGGCACGTGAACAGCCATCTGGTCACCGTCAAAGTCAGCATTGAATGCAGTACATACCAGCGGGTGAAGCGTTATAGCTTTACCTTCGATAAGTACCGGTTGGAACGCCTGGATACTGAGCCTGTGAAGCGTCGGTGCACGGTTAAGCATAACCGGGTGTCCGTCGATCACATTCTCAAGAATATCCCATACTTCAGGAGTTCTTCTGTCGATTAGCTTTTTAGCGCTCTTAACAGTTTTTACGTAATCCCTGTCTATTAATCTTCTTATTACAAACGGCTTAAACAGCTCCAATGCGATGTCTTTAGGAAGACCGCACTGATGGAGTTTTAATTCCGGCCCTACAACGATAACCGAACGTCCGGAGTAATCAACCCTCTTACCAAGAAGGTTCTGTCTGAAACGTCCCTGTTTACCCTTGAGGATATCGGAAAGAGATTTAAGAGCCCTGTTTTCGGCTTTAACAGCTGTTACTCTTCTTGAGTTATCGAGCAGAGCATCAACTGCTTCCTGGAGCATTCTCTTTTCGTTCCTTAGAATAACTTCAGGAGCTTTGATCTCCATTAATCTCTTAAGCCTGTTATTCCTGATAATAACCCTTCTGTAAAGGTCGTTAAGGTCACTTGTTGCGAACCTTCCACCTTCCAATGGAACAAGCGGTCGTAATTCCGGCGGAATAACCGGGATAACGTCGAGCACCATCCATTCGGGTTTATTAGGCCTGTCATCCTCTGACTTCCTGAAAGACTCGAGTACTCTCAATCGCTTGATGTTCTCGTTCTTTTTAAGAGCCGAAGGATTATCTTTTAATTCTTCTCTTAATCTTATTGTCTCTTCGTCGATCTTTATTCTCTTGAGAAGCTCCTTAACCGCGACTCCGCCCTGGTCAGCATAGAACTTGTTAGGGTCGTCATTCGGAAGATCCATCTCTTCATCAGTCATATTATCGACTATCTCGTTGTATTCCTCTTCCGTTATAAAATCAAGCATCTTATACTTGGTCTTACCCGGATTGATTACAACGTATGTTTCATAGTATATTATCTTTTCAAGATCTTTATTAGAGATACCAAGTACATAACCAATCTTTGAAGGCAATGACCTGAAATACCAGATATGCACCACGGGAACTGACAACGCGATGTGCCCCATTCTTTCCCTTCTGACGCTCTTCATATTGACTTCTACACCGCATCTATCGCAAACTATACCTTTATACCTGATACCTTTGTATTTTCCGCAGTGACATTCCCAGTCTTTTACCGGTCCGAAGATCTTTTCACAGAATAAACCGTCTTTGTCCGGTTTGAAAGTTCTGTAGTTGATGGTTTCCGGCTTGGTCACTTCACCGTATGAACTCGCGGTGATCGACTCGGTAGAAGCAAGGTTTATCGAGATCTTGTTAAAACGTTTTGGCTTCTTTTCTGTTTTTATTGCCATGATTACTCTCCGGTTTTTAAAATTTTAATTTTAATTTTCGTTTATCTTTTCCTGGCACATCGTCATCAGTCGAGATTTATATCAAGACATAAACCTTGTAACTCCTTCAGAAGTACGTTGAAGGATTCGGGGATGCCCGGTTCAGGCAGGTTTTCCCCTTTAATTATAGATTCATATACTTTACTTCTACCCTGGACATCATCACTTTTTACGGTCAGCATTTCCTGCAGTACGTTTCCTGCGCCGTAACCCTGTAATGCCCAGCACTCCATCTCTCCGAACCTCTGTCCGCCAAACTGAGCTTTACCGCCCAATGGCTGCTGAGTGATCAGTGAGTATGGTCCGATAGACCTGGCATGAATCTTATCATCAACAAGGTGAGACAGTTTTAACATATAGATGTAACCCACAGTTACCATCTGGTCGAATTTCTCACCTGTTCTACCGTCGAATAATTCAGTTCTTGAATTTGTCGGCAGGTCAGCATTAGTAAGGGATTTTTCGATCTCTTCTACACTTGCACCGTCAAATATCGGGGTTGCAAATTTAACACCCAATAAATGAGCTGCCCATCCAAGAGCTGTTTCATACAGCTGTCCAAGGTTCATCCTCGATGGTACACCCAGAGGGTTGAGGATAATGTCAACCGGCGTTCCATCCGGCATGAACGGCATGTCTTCAATGGGTACTATCTTTGCAACAACACCCTTGTTTCCGTGCCTTCCTGCCATCTTATCACCTACGGATAGCTTTCTCTTCTTGGCAACGTAAACTTTTGCAAGTTTGACAACCCCTGTTGGAAGTTCGTCACCAAGTGTTACTTTTACTTTTAATCTTTTATACTTCTCTTCTATTTCGTTTATCTTGTACTTATAGTTCTTATATATATCAGGAAGAAGCTCATTCGACCTCTTGTTGCTGACCCATTCACTGTTATAATCAAAATCATTCAGATCATGTGTCTTCTTTTCCACCATTGTGGTAAAAGTGTCTTTCTTGAAGTGAACACCGCTTCTTATAGCCATGTTGCCTTTTATGTCTCTTACACCTGTCGAGTCTTTTCCGTTTAAAAGAATTCCGAGCTTTTCAGCAAACTTATTTGTCGCATCCTTTAGCTCTTCTTTCCTTTGTGATTCATACCTGTCGATCCTCTTCTTCTCTTCACGTTTGCTTTCGGTATCTCTTGTCTTTCTTGAGAATAGCTTCCTGTTAATAACGATACCTTTTAGTCCGGGAGGAGCTTTAAGCGAAGCATCCTTAACGTCACCGGCTTTATCACCAAAGATTGCTCTTAAAAGCTTCTCTTCAGGTGTCGGCTCTGTTTCACCTTTCGGTGTTACTTTACCGATAAGAATGTCGCCTTCTTTAACTTCAGCACCCACTCTTATAATACCGTTTTCGTCGAGATCTTTAGTTGCTTCTTCACTTACGTTTGGAATTTCTTTCGTAAGTTCTTCTTCACCTCTTTTTGTGTCCCTGACTTCAAGGCTGAACTCCTCGATGTGAACTGAAGTGTAAACGTCTTTAGATACTATCCTCTCACTGATGATAATAGCATCCTCATAGTTGTAACCTCTCCAGGGCATAAACGCTACGAGAACGTTTCTTCCGAGTGCAAGTTCACCCATATCTGTTGATGAACCGTCAGCAAGAATATCACCTTTTTTCACCCTCTGACCTTCGATAACTATGGGTCTCTGGTTAATAGCTGTATCCTGGTTAGTTCTGAGGAATTTTGTAAGTCTGTATTCTACTCTTTGTACATCTTCGAAATTCAATAAATTCTCTTCTGAATCTTCTCTAATATTGTACTTAACTATGATTCTATCTGCTGAAACATATTCAACTATACCATCGGCTTCGGCAGCGATCATAGATCTTGAATCCCTTGCTACTATTTCCTCAAAGCCTGTTCCAACGAACGGTGCTTCCGGTCTTAATAGAGGTACTGCCTGCCTCTGCATATTACTTCCCATCAGTGCTCTGTTAGCGTCATCGTGCTCAAGGAATGGAATCAATGCCGCAGCAGCGCTAACGATCTGGTTGGTCGCGATATCCATATATTCCACTTCATCCGGTCCGAGCATCGGGAAGTCCCCTCTGAATCTTGCTCTTACCTTCTCATTCATAAAGTTACCTTTATTGTCCAGCGGCTCGTTTGCCTGTGCGATCTTGTAATGGTCTTCGATCTCTGCTGAAAGGTAATCTATATCATCTGTTACTTTTCCGTTTACTACTTTTCTATAAGGTGTCTCAATGAATCCAAGCTCGTTGATCCTTGCGTGGATACAAAGAGATGAGATAAGACCGATGTTGGGACCTTCCGGAGTTTCGATTGGGCAAAGTCGGCCGTAGTGAGTATAGTGTACGTCACGCACCTCAAAGCCTGCTCTTTCTCTTGAAAGACCGCCCGGTCCAAGAGCACTGATCCTTCTCTTGTGAGTCATCTCTGACAGCGGGTTAGTCTGGTCCATGAACTGCGACAACTGGCTGGTTCCGAAAAATGATGCCAGCGCGCTGGTTATTGGTCTCGCGCTGATGAGTCTCGACGGAGTCAAACTATCCTCGTCGTGAATGCTCATCTTCTCTCTTATAGTTCTGATCATCCTTGAAAGACCGAGTCCGAACTGCTGAGCTAACTGCTCGCTGACAGTCCTTACTCTTCTGTTTCCAAGGTGGTCGATATCATCGACTGCCATCTTACCGTCAGATAAGTCTCTTATGTAGCTGATGATCTCAACAATATCTTCTAATGTTAATATAGTAATGTGCGGGTCGATTGTAAGACCAAGCTTGTAATTGATCTTGTAACGGCCGACACTTCCAAGGTCATATTTCTTTGGATTAAAGAACAGCTTCTCGATGTAGCTCTTTGCTGTTTCAGCGTCAGTCTCCATCATCAGCTTGCTCTTCTTGCCGCCAATCTTATCCAGCTCAGCAGCTTTTTCTACTAATATATCGCTCTCTTCATCATCACTCATGATGGTATTATAGATAATTATCTCACCATCTGTTGCATCTGCTTTTAATAACTTAAGTTCTTTTACTTTTCCGTTGAGGATAGTAACAAGATGTTCCTGTGACAAGGCGGTATTCTCATGTATTTCAAGATCGTCACCCGTCTCTTTGTTTATCACATTTTCTACCACTACCCTGTTCTCATAGTCCAGGTAATTGCTGTTGGTTACACTAACTGTATCCACAAGTCCGAAGAGTTCCAGCATCTGTGACTTCTCATTAAAGCCAAGAGCTTTAAGCAGTGTAGAGAAATAGAATTTCTTCTTTCTGTCTACATAAGCATAAAGCAGGTCATTGATATCGGTAGTAAATTCCACCCATGAACCTTTGTAAGGGATAACCCTTGCTGAAAACAGCTTAGTACCGTTTGCATGTGTGGATTCACTGAATACAACGCCCGGAGACCTGTGCAGCTGGCTGACAATCACCCTCTCTGCGCCGTTAATTATAAAACTTCCTCTCGGAGTCATATAAGGCAGATTGCCGAGATACACATCCTGCTCGAGTACATAGTTGTACTCTTTCGCAGCCGCGTTCGGCTTTGTGGATAATCTCAGCTTAACCTTAATAGGTACTGCATATGTCAAACCCTGCTCCTGGCACTCTATAATAGAGTAAGGTGGTTTTTCTACATAGTACTCGACAAACTCAAGTATCGCTGTTTCCCTGGAATCGGTAATCGGGAAATTATCTTCAAATACTTTTTGTAATCCTTGAGATTTTCTCTTGTTAACAGGAACGTTCTCTTGGAGGAAATCCATATAGGATTGAACTTGAACGTCTAATAGATCACCCGGCTCGCTCGTAAGATTCGATTTCGAAAATGTTAACCTGTCGTTTTTATCATTGATGGGCCGCAAACCCAACTTTACTGCGCTTTCTGGCATGTTTGCTCCTCCGTGAAATTAAATGAACAATCCCGGCTCGGTTTTTCGAGCGGGATCATTCATATTAAAAGGTGTACAATTCAAATTTTGAATGTTGGAAATGATTTAGTTTCGGTTTACTTCAATTCAACCTTAGCACCTGCTGCTTCGAGTTCAGCTTTAAGCTTTTCAGCTTCTTCCTTAGACACGTTTTCTTTAACTGCCTTTGGAGCTCCCTCTACTAATTGCTTTGCTTCGGTCAGTCCGAGACCTGTTGCAGCTTTTACTGCTTTGATCACATTGATCTTTTGAGCACCTGCATCCACGAGTTCAACAGTAAATTCTGTTTTCTCTTCTGCAGCTGCGCCTGCGCCGCCGTCACCTGCCGGCATCATGCCGCCCATCATTACAGGGGCTGCTGCCTGCACATCAAATTTTTCTTCCAGCGCTTTTTTAAGTTCGGATGCTTCGGATAGAGTTAGTTTCGATATCGCATCAACTAATTCTTCTACTGACATTTTATATTCCTTTATTTATTAATTATTTAAATTTTCGATTTAATGCCGGTGATTAACCGTTGTTTTGTTTCTTAGCAACCTCTTCTATTACGCTGAATAAGTCTCTCATCGTTGCGTTGATAGCTCCAACGATACCGCTTGCAGGGTAATTAATAGAATGAATAATTCCCGCAATAAGTTCCTCTTTGGATTGAAGAGATGCTAATTGTTTTAACTTATCTGAGCTGTAGAATTCGTTCTCTACAAGGGCAAGCTTGAATGCAGGCTTTTCCTTATCGTCGATGAACTTCTTCAGGATCTTTGCCGGTGCTACAGGGTCATCGATAGTAAATGCAATACTGGTTGGCCCTTTTAGCGTTTCGGCAAATTTGTCTGAAAATTCAGAATACTTTTCCGACTCCTTTAATGCTCTGAGTGCAAGCGTGTTCTTTACTACTCTGTATTTGACGTTAGCTTTGTAGAACTGGTCGCGTAATTCTTCTACGTCTGCGACCGACATTCCAGTAAAGTCTGTCAAATACAACGCGTTCGCGCTGTCGAACATATCCTTCAGCTCGTTGGTTAAATCAATCTTTTGCTGTTTGTCCATTTTAAAATTCGCTCAGTTAATGAGTCACTTTAATTCTAAAGAGTTGGGTTAATCTCGAGTGTGAAGCGAGCATCCGATTAACGCCGTATATATTACATAATCCCGTAAAAGGGATGAGTGCGTAAGCAATTAAATTATGCAGCGATCTTCTTGAAAGCCGTCTGCATTGGGTCGATACTGACTCCCGGTCCCATTGTGCTGGAGATATAGATAGACTTAATGTAAGTCCCTTTAGCTGCCGGGGGTTTTAATTTTACGATCGTAGCTATGAATGTCGAAATATTCTCTGATAAATTATCCTCTTCAAAGGATGCTTTACCGACTGATGAATGCACTATACTTGATTTATCTACCCTGAAATCGATCTTTCCTGCTTTAACTTCTTTTACTGCTTCTCCTACGTTTGGAGTTACAGTACCGCTTTTCGGATTCGGCATAAGACCTCTTGGTCCGAGGATCTTACCGAGCTTTCCAAGCTCACCCATACTGTCAGGTGTAGCAATAATAACGTCGATATCTGTCCATCCGTTCTTGATCTTTTCGAGGTAATCTTCAAAACCTACATGGTCAGCGCCTGCATCTTTTGCATCCTGCTGTTTGTCCGGTTTTGCGATAACCAAAACTCTGACCGATTTACCTGTTCCATGCGGTAATGATACTGTTCCTCTAACAACCTGGTCGGCGTGCTTTGGGTCTACCCCAAGCTTCATAGCAATGTCGATAGACTCATCGAACTTTGATTTTGCCGCCTTCTTCAATATAGCCACTGCTTCCGAAATCGAATACTTCTTTTCCGGGTCGAATAATTCTTTTACCGCTTTTTGTTTCTTTGTAAGTTTCATCTTAATACTTATTAAAATTTCATTTAAAATTTTAAGGGATTATTTCTCTACGGTTAATCACATGCTTATTGCCGTAATTGCTATCATGCTCATAGCGTGTTTTACGTCTCTTTCATCTTAGTCTCTGCAATCTCCCTGAGGTGTTTTTTTTTTTTTTTTCCAACTTTAGTCTTATTCGGTTCACCTGACCCTTTTGGAAGACCTGCTGCCTTTAAAAGCAATACAGCTGCCGGAGGAGTCTTTGTAATAAAAGTAAATGACTTATCCGAAAATACAGTAATTACAACCGGTATAATTAAACCCTGTTTGTCCTGTGTCCTTGCGTTGAATTGCTTGCAAAACTCCATACCGTTCACACCCCTCTGTCCGAGCGCCGGAC
>CALGOI010000306.1 GCA_937959065.1 uncultured Ignavibacteriota bacterium
GTGAATTATATGTTAATTGAAACCCTATTCTAAATTGGAATGAGCTCTCAGGGAATACTCCCCTATCATTGCTCACAAAATAAAACCTGTTTAATGCTTCGATAAAGAATACCGGAAAGTTCTTTAAATTAGGTGTATACGCAATACCACCTCCAAGATCGCCATAATTGTTATAATCAAGCTGTTCGGAATCACCCTGAACATTCTGTTTTAAATATACCTCAAAGAATGAATATCCTCTTATCATGTATCGTAATACTTCTCTCAACTGTGCCTGTCCAAAGAAGTTCTTATATTTATGGTCATACAGGGCAGCTGCATAAGTATCAAAATAGAAATTCTGTGATTTAACCTTAGAATCTTTATAAACCGGAAAATGTCCAAACCTGTCAGCGAAAGTCAGGATAGGTTTGAAATTAAACTTGTTTTCGTCTTTATCTATCAGTCTCACGTAACCTGCACGAAATTCGAAACTCAATGACGGGAAAAAATTATACCTGAAAAAGCCGCCTGCTTCTACATACCTGTCATTATAGATCAGGTTCTTTCTTGATTTGCTGTCGAGATAAACATCTCCGTAGATTCCAGTGTTGAAATTCCTGAATAAACGGTATTGATACTTTCCAACAAAGTTCGAAATATAATTCTCCTGGTCTACATCGTAATAGTTATAGAAGTAAATATCTACTGAACTCGGTGATAAGGACATCCTGTAGTCATTTAGATATCCGAGGGATAACTTTGCTTTGTTCCTTTCGTCTGAATCTGTTGAGTATCGGGAAACATTTTCAAAGTATCTCTTTGCTTTTGTATAATTTTTCCTTTCGTTATAAAGATAAGCCAGTTGAAGCTGCACCTTGGTATCTGTCGGATTTTCTACTGAATATTCTTCGAATAGTTTTATCGCATCATTTTTGCGTCCTGAATTCAATAAAGAATACGCTGAGTCCAATTTCGGATTTGCTGAACCCGTTTTTGAGCTGCGCATATTATTAATATTCTCAAGCTGCTTGGTGGCTGTATTTACGTCCTCGGCAATTGTTGATCTGTTCTTCACCTTTTCAAAATAAACTATAGCAGAATCGTAGTCTTTTTTGTTAGCGTACAGGTACCCTAACTGCAATAATATCTTTGAATCATTCGGATTTTCATCCACATATTCTTTGAAAAGTGTAATAGCGGCATCTTCATCTCCGCGATTCAATAATGAATAAGCCTGATTTAATTTTTCATAGGACCTACTGCTCTCAAGGTATTCCAGCTCTTTCTGAGCATTAGAAATTTCATCCGAATTATAAGAATAATTTTTAACGTAATTGAAATACTCTATTGCCTTATCCAGATTATTTTGAGTCTTATAAATGTAAGCAAGCTGAAGGTATATATTTGTCGCATTAGGATTCTCAGCAATGTAATTTTCAAATATTGCCGCTGCTCCCGAGTAATTACCTTCATTTAATTGATAATATGCCTCATCCAGGTCACTCTGTGAATAGGCATCATTAGATATGAAACTGATTGCTATAAATATTGCTAATGAACTTAGCGCTAATTTGCTGATTTTCTTATACACCCTGCGTATGCTTTATTTATTATTTAAAAAACTCACAATGTATTTATGCCAATACCGTGCCAAATAAAGCATGTCGTTAGGAGGGATATATTGTTGTTATAATAGCTGTTTAAGCAAAGGCAATCTCAAAAAATCGAATGAATATTTGAAATACCATAACATTTGCTCAAATAAATATAGTAGAGTGGCTATACTTTTAAATAACAATAAAAGTTTAAAATTTTAACAAAATTACATTCCTTCTTTTATCAATTTCACTCCTTCCAAAACCCTCGGCCCCGGCCTGAATACAACATCTGCATCTATAATTAAAATATTATCATTCTTAACTGCCTTTGTGGTACTAAGAGCATCTCTTATTTCTCTCAGGTTAGTTTCAATCGAGCTTATCCGGATAGTATCAGTGGGAAGGATTATATATTCAGGATCCTTTTTTATGACATCTTCATAGCTGATAGTTGGGTACTCCATTTGTTCGCTACTGTATATATTATTCAGACCTGACATCTTAATAATGTCATTTATAAAAGTTTTTCCGCTGGCCGTCATAAGTGGATTGGTGGAAATAATTACAAAAGCACCGGGAATATTTTCTGACGAGATCTCCTTTTGGTAACTATCTCTCACCGAGTTCAAAGAGTCAATTAAACTCTTTGCCTTATCATTCCTGATCGTTATTTTGCCAAGGTTATCTATCATTTTCATTACACCTTTATAATCATCTATATTTACCACAAAAATCGGAAGACCCAGGTTCTCCAGAGCTTGATAAGTTGGATTTGATTTACTTTCTACATTTAAAAGAATAAGGTCAGGTTTAAGAGCTGTAATTGTTTCATAATCGGGGTTAATGTAATCCCCAATCTTCGTCTTTTCACCGGCCTGCGGAGGATAAGTACAGAATGTTGTAACTCCCACCAGTAATGAGTCAGCGCCAATTGCATACAGTGCTTCTGTAATATTAGGAGCCATTGAAACCAACCTTCTGGGCGGAAAACTTAAAACAACCTCTTCACCAATGTCATCGGTAATTCTGAATTCGGTATGTGTGGGATTGATCTCTTCTTTATTACAAGCGGATAATGCAAACAAAAATGAAATGATAACAATTAAGAGGCAGCTTCTCAATTTGTGTTTGATTAAGTTTTTAACTTCTTCTTTTTGGCTGCCGGGAATAAGACATTGTTTAATATTAACCTGTATCCCGGTGAATTTTTATAATCTTTTAGGTCCGTTGGCGGTTCACCCACTATGTGCTGGTAATCCTCCGGATCATGTCCTGCAAAGAATGTAAATGTTCCCCTGCCATAGTTACCGTGAATGTATTTCACCATATCCGTACCTTCATTCATTGCAAGGATGGTAACATTCTTTTTTAGATACTCTTTTTTAAACCCTGTCGTTTGCCCGAGAAAACCTTTAATTAGCGCTGTATG
>CALGOI010000307.1 GCA_937959065.1 uncultured Ignavibacteriota bacterium
TACTCTTCGTTATTTTTATCCAGATTAGTGAAAGTGTAAAAGTTATCCGTAACTTTTACAAATGAAGAACCTTTTTTAGATAATTTACCCTCGATGCTGTTCCACATTTCAGCCGGCGGAATAATGCCTTTCGGGAGATTACCGGCTCTTGCTGTTAGCTCTGAGTATGCCTCGAACTCCTCCTTGTATCTGCCGTCTGTGCTCACTGCCTGCATTAGCCGCGTAAGGTCTTCGCTCGAGATGGTATTATCCAGGTACTCGTTTAATAGTTTATAAAATTCGTTCGTGTTCATTTGGTTAGTTCCTCCCTGAGTAATTTTCTTGCTCTGTGTAAATGAGCTTTGGAGGTACCGATCTCTATGTCTATTAATTCCGAGATCTCATTATGCTGGTACCCCTCTACGTCGTGCAGTATAAATACTGTTCTTGCTTGTTTTGGGAGTTTAGAGATAGCGCGTTCCAGATCGATGTTCTCTCCGTGCAGCTCTTTTCTCCGCTCCCCAAGGCCCTCATATTGTATGACATCTTCTGCCTGCACGAAACGCGACAGGAATCTCTTTCTGCTCCTTTTGAACATAAGAAACTCATTTATGGCGATCGAGTGAAGCCAGGTCGAAAACTTGCTTTGGAAGCGGAATGACTCCAGTTTCTCCCAGGCTTTAATAAATGTGTCCTGGGTGATTTCCTGTGCAGTTTCCGGGTCTGCGGACATACGGAGGCAGAAGGCGTAAAGCCTTGGTGCATTGACTTCGAAAAGATCTTTGAAGGCGTACTTATCTCCTTCGTTTGCTTTTTTAACTAAGTCAAATTCCGTATTGGTGTCAGCCACTTGCAAATTTAAGTTATCTGTTTTAACTGCTGAAGATAACATTTTAGAGGGTTATTTTTAATGTTAAGATGCGGTATGAGCGGGAAAGGTTTAGTCAGAAAAGCAAAAAAGGCAGGTAAAATCACCTGCCTTAAGTTTTAATAAACAGCTATTTATAAGCGTCCTACTTCTGCGGATTCTTGTAGAGTTTGGTTGTTGTCTCCCTGCTGTAATTCCTTGGTGCATTGTAGGTATTGGAGTTAGACCTATAATTGCTGTTATATGAACTTTTCTTCTTCTTGTAGGTCTTGCAGTACTTTCGTGAAGTCTCTTTGTCTTCTTGTACTTCTTTGTCTTCTTGTACTTCTTCGTCTTTTTGTACTTGCTCTTTGTGTACTTCTTCTTGTTGTTCTTACCTGCTGCTGTGTACTTATTTACCTGCTTATTAAGATTCTTGTTGATAGAGGAGAGATATTTATTTTTATCCTTAAGTGATTTTTTCTCCTCTTCAAGTTCCTTGTATTCCTGGTAGATATTGTTGCTTACGTCCTGCTGCTTGATGTACTTATCAGACATAACACCCAGCTCGCGCTGACTGTCACTGTATAGCATTTTGTAGTTATTGTAACCCTGGTATGCCTGGTAAAAAACCGCTCCAAGCACGATATTACAAAAAATAGAAAACGCTAAAACGATTGGTGTTTTGCTTTTCATAGCCCCTAAATTTTGTTTTTGAACCCTATTTGTTAAAGTGCTGAAAATATATGTATAAGTAAAGGAAATTTACAGTTACCGTATATTTGATGCTCTGTGAATATCAAGGGTTTAAATCACAATCGGGGATATATACGCATATAACCCTTTCTTCATTTTAATACGCTTGACCAATCAGTATCTTTGTAAAATTTTTTCCGTATTTGATAAGGAAAGAAGAGAAAAAAATTCAATTTTTTACGTGTTGCTTCTATACCTTTGAAAAATCAACACCGGATTTTAGAGTAACATAGAAAATTTTTTAAACATATATAAACTCAATACCGGAATTAAATAAATGAAGATACAAACATTAGACCATATTGCATTGATTGTCAAGGACATCGAAGCTTCGGTGAAGTGGTACGAAGATGTAATCGGTCTCAAAAAGATTTACGAAGGTCAATGGGGCGGAGTACCGACTTTCGTCGTGGTAAAAGGAACAGGTACCGGCTTGGCCTTATTTCCGGCGACCACTGATAATCCCAAAGCAAAGCCGGATGGTGATTACCTGGTTGTCGACCATTTCGCGTTCAGGGTGTCCGGGGAGGATTTTGAGGAAGCGAAGAAAATTTTACCCGAAAAGGGTATCGTTATACGCATTGCCGACCACGAGATAGCAAAATCAATTTACATGTTCGATCCCGACGGATATCAGGTAGAATTGACTACTTATGACGTGTGAATTGGCACTTTTTACCGGATTTAAAATGACCTCTAAAATGGCTATCTTTATGTTTTACTAATTATTGGCTAAAAATTAATGCAAAAAGTACGAATAAAGAATATTAAAGATTACGTAGACCAGGAAGTCACATTAAAAGGCTGGCTTTACAATATGCGCTCTTCGGGTAAGCTTATGTTTCCCGAGCTGCGCGACGGTTCCGGTATAATTCAGGGTGTTGTGGTTAAAAGCGAAGTGCCTGAGGAAGTCTGGGAAAAGTTCGGCTCTCTGACACAGGAGTCATCTGTGATCGTGAAAGGTAAAGTAACGAAACATCCCAAGAAAGATGATGTTTTTGAATTACAGGTCAGTGACATCGAAGTGATTCAGATCGCCGAGCCATATCCTATTTCACCAAAAGAGCATGGAATTGATTTTCTTATGGACAGGAGGCACTTATGGCTGAGGTCTAAACGCCAGGTAGCTATAATGCGTGTAAGAAATGAGATCATACAGGCAATAAGAGATTATATGTATAAAGAAGGGTTTGTACTTTTTGATACACCGATTTTTACGCCAAATGCTTGTGAAGGTACATCCACATTGTTCTCGACTAAATACTTCGATATGGGTGACGCATACCTTGCGCAATCCGGACAGCTGTATGCCGAGGCAGGAGCGCTGGCTCTTGGTAAGGTTTATACGCTGGGACCGACATTCCGCGCGGAGAATTCAATGACACGGCGTCACATCACCGAGTTCTGGATGATGGAGCCCGAGATGGCTTATTATGACCTCGAGGATGATATGGACCTCATTGAAGATTTTCTTGAGTACGTCGTTCAAAGAGTAATTAAAAACTGTGCTAAAGAACTTGAGGAACTTGGCAGGGATATTTCAAAGCTTGAAAAAGTGAAGAAACCTTTCCCGCGCATTACTTATGACGAAGCTATTGAAATATTAAGAAAACGTGACGTTCCTTTAATTAGAAAGACCGAAAAGGGCGAGGAAGAGATAAGACCCTTCCCGTGGGGAGAAGATTTCGGAGCTCCGCATGAAGAGGCGATAGTCGAAGAGTTCGATAAACCCGTTATGGTTCACCGCTGGCCGGCTGAAGCGAAAGCTTTCTATATGAAGCGCGACCCGGAAAATGACAAGCTGGTGCTTGGTGTGGACGTACTTGCGCCGGAAGGATTCGGTGAGA
>CALGOI010000308.1 GCA_937959065.1 uncultured Ignavibacteriota bacterium
GGATTCCATTGTATAAGACCATGAACCTCCGAAATCCGTTTCGAGCCGCTGGTGATTTTCATTTGGTGAAGCGAGTCTCATTGCCTCCTGCATGTCGTACTCCTGTGCATTTAAAGAAAATGCCAAAAGTAGAAAGAGTATAGATAGAAAGTGTTTAAAATTTTTCATAGATGTTTTTTCTTAAGTTATAATTTTTTCAGGTTTTTTTCTTAAAATCGCGGCTGAGGCAAGGGCAACAATCACACCTATTATAAAAACAGTTAGAAACATTATTAATCCCATGGCATAGGGACTATCCCACATCGCAAATTGTTCCTGCATATCCTGTAATTGTTTTTGAATTACTTCCTGTGACTGTCCGCTGTTAGTTATCTTATTTGTATAAAACTCTAGGTAAACTTCTTTAAAATCAGTAGCAGCATAAAATATTGCTTCATAAATTCCATAAACAAACGAACCAATCACAGAAATATAAACACCCATACCAAATGCCTGCCCGAAAGAAATCTGCCCGTTAAGTTCCTTATCCCTGTATCTCTTTATACCGAAGTAAACCATCAGCATTGCAATAACCATAGTAGTATAACCGAAGACTTCACCAAGATCCATCAAAACTTTCGGACTGAAGGCGAAGTAAAGAATTGAAAATACTATAATCAATATAAGGGCAGCCAAAACACCATGGCGTATTGCTGTTGAATGCATGTTATATGTATTTAGATTTGTAATTTATTATAAATATAATAATGATTTACTCAGAATGCATCACCTGAAAGGGTGAATTTATAAAAAAGGTACTATTTTCTAAAATTAAATAACGTTGATTAAAGAACATGTGTTTATTTTACAAAATCCTACCCTAAACAAACCGGGAGGAAAATGAATTATAAATAATTGTTTTTTGAAATTGGATTTAGGGTTTGCAATTTTTTCTTAGATTGATTTTATATGTGTTTAAAAAATTTTTGTGCTTGGTCCTAAAAACGGGATTGAAAAAACAGATGTTTTATTAGATGTATTTATAAAAGGAATTTTTTCATCATAGCCACGAATTAACACGAATTGTTCTACTTTGCACAAATAGGGATTTGAGTTTATCATAGCAACTCATTAAAAGATGAAAGTTTAAAGTCTAAAGTTTCTACTGCAAATAGGCAGCTGTAAGCAGATTTTTTGAATTAATACATACAAGATAGTTCTTTGTGGAGGGAGAAAAAATGGAAAGCGGGTTATATACGTATATATCCCCGATTGTGGAATAAGTATTGAGTTATCAGGTTTATAAATTTTATCAAATTTTCAGGTACAAGCTACGAAGAAGGATTATTCTAAACCCCCCTCAATCCCCCCTTTGTACAAAGGGGGGAGAAATAATTAATATCACACCATGAGGATTAAATCCAGTGAGCCTCACGTTTTGATAATGTCACCCCTTCGGGGTTGATGGGGTGGAGTTCAATGTTCTATAATTATTTCACCCCTTCGGGGTTAAACCGGAAGAGATTCATATATTGAAGAGATTCATATATTGAAGAGATTCATATATTATAGTTATTTCACCTCTCTGGCTGGATAAACCCTTTAAGGCTAAAGCCCTTCTTTAAAACGATTATTTACGAAGGGTGAATTTGGATAAATTAAGGTAATAATTTAACTAAAAGTTTGAAAACATATTATTTGTTTTAAGATAGTGGTTATATACCAACCCACCCCGTCTTCCCGCAAGCGGGAATCCACCCCTCCGTCGGAGGGGATTTTTAGGTAATTATTTTGAGGTCTCTGGCTTTTGAAATTGCCTGTGTGCGTCGGTTTACTTCAAGTTTCATGTAAATATTATTGATGTGGGTTTTAATCGTGTTCTCGGAAACGAATAATTTTTCGCCAATTTCCTTATTTGTATGTCCCATTGCTATTTCCCGCAGTACTTCCAGTTCACGTTTGCTGAGATCTGTACCGTTAATACGGTCATAATTGATAACCGGTTCAGTAAATCCGGTTTTATTAGATTCTTCGCGAAGTTTACGCATTAGACGTTCTTCACGCCGTTTGTTGTAGGTTGCTCCGAAGTAGATACCCAGACCCAGAAATGCAACCGCTATAACTGCAAGATACACATCGAGTTCGATCCGGTAGGAAAAGTAAGTGTACTCGAGTAGTTTAAGACAAACTAGTAATAAGGCTATTGCCAGTCCGTAGAATACCGGGGATTTTAGAAAGTTCTTTTTCACTTAAAGCTATTTAATAATCGTCATCGCTTTGGTTTCACGGAAATCACCGCTCGTCAATGTATAGAAGTAAGTACCGCTGGAGATATTACCCGGATACCATGGAATTTCATATACTCCGGCTTTCAGGTGTTGATTTACCAATACCGCTACTTCCCTGCCGAGCATATCATAAATTTTCAATGTGGTCAACGAGTTAGCATTATTAACCGGTAAATCGAAACGTATCTTCGTCGATGGATTAAACGGGTTCGGGTAGTTCTGATACAGGACCGGTTTATCCGGAATGGAGTTCGTTACCGGTTCGATGCTGGTAAGAAGCCAGTTGTTAAACAGTTTCTGCAATGAATCAATGGGTTCGACTCCGAAGGGTGTATTATTTACATTCAGGTTTAGCCAGAATGTTCCTGTAGTATCCTGTAAGCGTGCAACACGAATAAACGCAGATATTGAAGATGTATTTCTACCCGAGCATCTTGTATCTGCACCCGGAACTTTAGCACCCTGCAAAGCGGCCATTAATTTAAATGGAAGGGATCCCGGAGTATTAAGGTACCTCGCTTCCATAGAGTCAATAATCCGTTGTCCGAGTAATATATTACCCTGTATAGCATAGTAATTTCCCGTAATATGTCCTCTCCACGAAATGCAATTTGATCCTGTGAATGCAGCTGAGAGAAGATTTGTATCGAGTCTGACAATACCATACTGACGAATCGAAGGATTATTTTGCGCATCATGCGCAACGAGAGAATCGATGATCTGCTGTGGTGTTAATCCAAGTAACATTAGCTGCCGGGCATACTGCTGGTTAGATGAATTCCAGTATGATTGAGTGTGAATGCCGCCTATCCCCGGCAGAACATCACTCAGGATAATAGAACCGGCGATACAGGATGCACCCGCACTGCCAATCTCTCCTGTTAAAGGGTCGTAAGCTACAATTGAGAAGGTGGCTTTGGAATTTGAGATTAACGAAAATAATAAAACTAAGGTCAGTATGGCTCTTTTCATGATTGTTGTTTAGTATGCTGTTATTATAATTAAAAAAGAAAACAGATTATATGAATTAATGTGGTGATTATGATTACATTGAAGTCATGAACAGTGTTCAGTATATTGTCAGATGGGAATATCAGAAAGGAAAGAGCGTGAACGACTCGAAAAGCAGAAGAAGATACTGGACGCGGCCAGGGATCTCTTTATGAAAGAGGGATATGAGAACGTCTCAATAAGGAAAATTGCAGATAAGATAGAGTACAGTCCCGGGACGATATATTTGTATTATAAGAGCAAGGGCGAGATATTCTTCGTGCTGTGCTTTATGGCGTTTGATAAGTTCTATAATGAACAAATAAAAGCCGATGACATAAGCGACCCGATAGAGAAACTCAGGGAGAGCGGAAGGATATATCTGCGATTCGCAATGGAAAACCCTGAATATTACGAGCTGATGTTCCTGATGAAAGCACCGCTGGAAGATTATTACGAGGACGTTAAATCTGATACGGGTTCAAAGTCATTCGATTATTTGAGAGATACAATCCAGGAATGCATCGACGCAGGGTATTTTAAGGGATATGATCTTATGACAGCAACCATAAATACATGGGCAATAGTACATGGATTGGCAACGCTGCATATAAAAGAGCGATTAAAGCCGATGGCAGATGAAGTTGAATTTGAATTTCTGGAAAATTGCCTGAATATGTACATAAATTCCATTCCGAAGTAGAATTCATAGCAGTTAATAAATTGTTTTTATAAAGGATTTACGTTATTTTTTGACACTCATGCCTTTAAAAAAATAAAAAAGCTATGAAAAACCACCTAAAAACATCAATTTTAACTTCATTTATTGCAGTGATCTTATTAAGCGGCATATTTTCCGCCTGCAAGGATTCCGGCTCGGAGAATGAAATATTAATCGGCGAGTTCGCATCATTGACAGGAGACAAAGCCACTTTCGGTCAGTCCTCCCATAATGGCCTCACCTTGGCAGTAGAAGAGATAAATAACCAGGGCGGGGTACTCGGCAAACAGATAAAGCTGGTAGCCGAAGACGACCAGGGAAAGACGAATGAAGTTCAGACAGTCGTACAGAAATTGATAAACAGGGATAAAGTAGTAGCAATAGTCGGAGAGGTAGCATCATCGCTAAGTTTAGCGGCTGCACCGATCTGCCAGCAGAGCAATATCCCGATGGTAACCCCGGCATCGACCAACCCGGAGGTAACAAACGTAGGTGATTATATATTCAGGGTGTGTTTCATAGATCCTTTCCAGGCAACAGTGATGAGCAAGTTCGCTCTCAACTCAATGAAAGTAAAGAAAGTAGCTTTATTAGTCGACCAGAAGAACGCATACTCGACGGGTCTTGCTGAGAACTTCAAGAGAGTATTCACAGAGATGGGCGGTGAGATAGTAGCAGAGCAGAAGTATTCCGCGGGCGATAAGGATTTCAAAGCGCAGCTTACATCATTAAAGGCAGCTAACCCGGAAGCTATATTTATCCCGGGATATTATACAGAGCTTAACCTTATTAGCATACAGGCAAGAGAGATAGGAATTACAGTACCATTATTCGGCGGAGATGGCTGGGAATCAGAAAAATTACTAGAAGGTAAAGCAAAAGACGCATTAGATGGTTGTTTCTTCTCGACCCACGTATCAATCGAAGATCCAAATCCAAAGATCCAGAACTTCATCACAAAATACAAAGAAAAATACGGTTCAACTCCTGACGCGATGGCATTCCTTTCATATGACGCGGGAATGATATTATTCGACGCAATCAAAAGAGCCGGTTCGACAGACGGTGTAAAGATAAAAGACGCACTGGCTAACACGCAGAATTATGACGGTGTGACCGGTACGATCACGATCAATGACCAGAGGAACGCAATTAAGCCCGCGGTCGTAATGGAGATCAAGGACGGCAAATTTACTTACAAAGAAACAATAGCTCCATAAGAGTATATGAGTGAATTCCTACAGCAGTTAATCAACGGCCTATCTCTTGGCAGTATCTATGCATTGATAGCATTGGGATATACCATGGTATATGGTATATTGAAATTCATCAACTTCGCGCATGGTGAGGTGTTCATGCTGGGAGCGTTTTCAGGTTATTACCTCGCGCAGCTATTCGGTGTGGAATCCAGCAACCTGCCGATGGCCTTGATAATATTGCTGCTTACTATGGTTATTACAGCAGCTATCGGAGTTATCATCGAGAAGCTCGCTTACAGGCCATTAAGACGTTCATCGAAACTAACGGTACTCATAACTGCGATAGGTGTTTCGCTGTTTTTGCAATATACCGGACAGCTTGTATTCGGAGCTGCTCCAAGGTCATTTCCGAATATTCTTGAAGGTTACAACTTCACTTTCTTAGGAGCTCAGATAGATTCTAACCAGATAGTGGTAATTGTTTCTTCGATCGTGCTAATGCTGGGATTGAGGTTCATTGTCATGAAGACCAAGATAGGAACAGCTATCAGAGCAGTATCGAATAACCTGACTGCATCGTCATTAATGGGTATTAACATCGATACGGTAATCTCATTTACTTTCGTACTGGGTTCATCACTCGCGGGAGCCGCGGGGATACTATACAGCATTAACTATCCAAGCATCGACCCGTTGATGGGACTACTGCCGGGGTTAAAAGCATTCATCGCGGCTGTGCTGGGCGGCATCGGTAATTTCCCCGGAGCAGCAATTGGCGGACTGGTTATAGGTGTTGTAGAGACACTTACTGTAGGATATATCTCCCCTACTTTCCGGGATGCCGTAGCGTTCGCGATATTGATCATTATATTGATATTCAAGCCGACGGGTATAATGGGTACGAAGGAAATTGAAAAAGTTTAAGCAGAGTTTACTGCTGACAGAAGCAGTTCCGAGCAGATCGGGACTGCTTTTTTTGTCTTAATCAGATTGAAAGACTTCGTTAAAAATACTGCTGGTAAGTTCACCATAGACGGAAAACGTTTTCGTTTCGTGGGCTGCAATATGTATGAGCTTGCGTTTATGGAAAAAGCGGTTTGCGATAGGATGCTCGAGGACGCTAAAGACGAAGGATATTTGGTTGTGCGATTTTGGGCCTTTGCTCCGCTGAAGCCGGAGAAACTGGCGGAAGTCTGTGATACAGCGGGAAGACTTGGATTAAGATTGATACCGGTGCTTTGTGACAAATGGGGCTATATGCAGGATTATGTGATAGACGACGAGTGGTTCAGGGAAGGATACAAGAAAGATTATCTTGGTTTCGCGACGAACATGGCGCAATCGCTAAAAGATCGGACGGAAATAATGATATGGGAGCTTATAAATGAGCCGGAGTCTGCTTCGTTCGAAGTGTTTTATGATTTCATAAAACAAACAGCGGGTGAACTAAAGGCAGTGAACAGTAATCATTTGTTGTCGGTTGGAACCATTGGCGGATTAGGAAGTAAGTACGGCGGGCAGTTATCAAGGTTCAGCACGAAGAATTATGAGAGGTTATTCTCCCTGGAAAATCTGGATGCTCTTTCGGTGCATGATTACAGTTATGACGCTACGCTGCTGGAAAGAATGGATACATTGTACCGGTTCAAGGGTAAATATTACACGGCAAAGGCATTTGAGCTTGTAAACTTTTACGTAACCTATCTGCCGGTGCTATTCAGAAGGTTGTGGCTAAAGAATTTCGGACCGTATACATTTCCCTTAACTCTTAAGTGGCTCTGGCGTAAATACATTAATAAGAATATCTCGATCGCTAATACGCTAAGGAAACCTTTTTACCTGGGAGAAATCGGATATAAGAATAACCTTAAAATGGACAGAAAAAAGATAATCGATGGAGAGATAAGGAAGTATTTTGATAAAGGCATAGACGGTTTTATACTGTGGTCGTTTGAAGCGCAGGGATGGTCTAAGGACGGGCACAATTACGGGTTCAACAAAGAAGAAGGATTTAAGGAAGTAATAAAAAAGTGGAATAAAGAATTAAACCCAAAGGAGTCAAAATGAAGATATTATATATATTCCCGCATCCGGATGACGAAAGTTTCGGGCCGGCAATGGGTATGTCAGCGCAGCAAAGAGCAGGGCATGAAATTTACCTGCTTACAACTACGAAAGGCGGAGCTACTAAGCAGAGGCACAGATTAGGTCTATCAGTCGAAGAAATGGGTGAAGTGAGGTATAAGGAGATGCTGGAAGTCGAGAAGGTACTGGGGCTTGCAGGTATGACCGTGCTTGACATGCCCGACAGCGGTATGAAAGAAATGGATCCCCGCGACATCGAGAATGCTGTGCGAGAAGAGATAGAAAGAATCAAACCCGACATTGTGGTTACATATCCTGTACATGGTATAAGCGGATTTCATGATCATCTTGTAATGCATGCGACAGTAAAGAGGGTTTACTGTGAAATGAAGGACCAGGGAGCGGATTATTTGAAAAGACTGGCATTTTTCACATTGAATGAAACCTCAGCTAAGAAAGGCAATGAGAGAAATGTGTTTAATTTAAATCATACTTTAGATGAGTTAATCGACTGTGCTACACCTGTTAATGAAGAAGACAGGCAAAAGATGAGAGATGGACTGATGTGCTATAAGACATACCTGGAAGTAATCGAGAAGACCGGCGTAAGCGATATACAAGGAGAAATGGTTCATTACGAGTTTTACGGAGAGGATGTAAAACCTCCCGCGGAGGATATTGCCGACGGCTTATAAAAGATGAAATATCTGGATAATGGAAATAGCAGGGATATAACATTCAATCTGGCACTCGAGGAATACGTGGTCAGGAATCTAGACCCGGACGATGAGTGGTATCTATTGCTTTATGAAAATGAGCCGGCGGTAGTTATGGGTAAACACCAAAACCCGCTACTGGAGACGAACCAGGATTTTATTGATGAATATGGTATAAGTGTTTCAAGAAGGATCTCCGGAGGCGGCACAGTATATCATGATGAGAAGAATCTAAATTTCAGTTACATAACGAAATTCGATAACAGGAAAATACACAATTTTGCTGAGTTCACAAGGCCCATAACTGCGTTTTTAGAAAAGATAGGGATAGAATCGAGTCTTGATGACAGAAGCAATATTCTTGTAAAGGGACTAAAAATATCGGGTAATGCACAGTTCTCGAACACAAAGCACATGATCTCACACGGGACATTATTATTCGATTCGAATCTCGAAATGTTAAGGGGTACGCTCAAAGTAGAAAATCCGGGAATTATTAAGACACATGCGGTGAGGTCAATCCCCAGCAGTGTTACGAATATAGCCGAGCATTTGAGCATGGATATGAAATACGAAGAATTTAAAGAAGGGGTAAAAAATGAGATTCTTAGTGGAAGAAATGAGGGGATGGTTGAATTAAGTGAAGAAGAAATTGAAAAAGTTAAAACGCTGGCAAATGAAAAATATTTGAATTGGGATTGGGTATATGGCAGGACTCCTCCTTTTGAGCTGAAATTTGGAGATAAAATGCTAATTAATAATTTTAGTGTAAAAAAATTTGAACTTCACCTAGAAAATGAACAATTATTGAGGAATTTTGGTATAAAAATTGTATAATTGATTGTAACAAAAATAGATATTAACTATTGTAAAATTTGTTAAATTCTGTAACAACAATAGTTTACAGGATGTCTGAATTGTATTTTAATTTTTATTAAATCATAACCTTAAGGAGGTATGTACAGCGTCTTGCCAACAATTGATAGTTGCTGTACTATTAAAAGGGATAAAATATGATACTTCAAAGAAAACATTACTTACTGCTTACAATTAATATACTGTTGTTCATTATCTTAATGTTTGCCGGGTGCCAACAAGGAAACCAGGGTTCAGGGGATAATGATATAGATTCGGTAAAATTCATAACGAATATAGAAAACTTACAGTTTCCCTACTCAGATAGCACAGATGTTTACGGAAAGGGATATTATGAATATCAAGATACATTAGATTCCTTTCATGATGGATATAACATTCCACGGGATAGTATATATAAAGTTTATAATGTAAAGGCATGGGAAAAAGAAAATTATTTATCGCACAGAGATTCAATCGATCCAATATCATCCCTGGACAGAGGTAACCATCTTCAAAATATAAAGCTTTACGAGGAAGCCATACGAGATTATGACAGGTATATTGCACAAGTAAAGGACAATAACTCAGCATACCATAACAGGGGTAATGCTCATGAAAGATTAAAACATTACCAGCACGCATTAAGAGATTATGACACAGCAATAATGATCCGTCCGGATGATACCATAGCATATTTCAACAAAGGTGTTGTATATGATTATTTGCAGTATTATGATTCATCATTAGCCATGTACACAAAAGTTATTGAGATCGATCCGAGATTAGCAAAGGCATATTATAACCGGGGAGTGGTTTATAAACTAATCGGAAAATACAGAGAAGCCGTAAGAGATTGGGAAATTGCAGTAAAACTCAACCCCAAATATAAAGAAGAATTGACAAAGGAAATTGAACGAATCAAAGTATTTTACTGACAGCAAAAAATTTATAAGTAATAAACTAAAAAGGCACATTAAAAATGTGCCTTTTTTTATATCCAGTTTAAACTCTTTTGATTGCTTATCTTTGTTCGATTGACCAGGGGCCTTCGGTCTTAACTTTTATGAGGTAAGGTCCTGTGTAAGGAACATCAACGGCCTGAATATATTCAAAAGGACCCTGTTGATCGGTGATTATCTTATATTCTTTTCTATCACTTGTAAGTAATGTCATTTCAAAATTAGAAGATCCTTTATATGTGACAGCGAATTTAGCTCTTTCCTCTTCCATCAAGTCAATAATAAGATCTCTGGTTCCATTGTAATTATAAACCATCCTATACTGTTCGATATCTTCCAGCGGAGGATTAGTAACAGACTCTTTATCTGCTTCCCTTGAAATAACATTGTTAACATTCGCGTTGATTTCTGTGGAATTATACCAGGGTGCTAAAATCACCAGCCAAACCGCAATGATTGCAACTTCGACTATGATTGATAAAATGACTTTTATTGTATTACTCATTATTGATCAGGATTAATAAGGTATAAATATATACAAAATAAATTTAAAATAAAATAATCCGGAACAGTTTTCCGCTAAAAATTATTGTACAATTCCTGTGCCACATAACCCGATAATCCAGATAATGTAAATATTGTAAATACAATTATTGAACACAAATTGAGAAGCTAAACAAAGTATGTTAACAACTTTAATAGCTATATAACTATTTAAAATCATAGAAGATTACGTGAAAATGGTATGGAAATAAAGATGTAAAAGCAGTAAATTGACAATTCTTAGTAAATCAGTATGCCCGGGTGGCGGAATTGGTAGACGCGCAGGACTTAAAATCCTGTTGCCTGCAAGGGCAGTACCGGTTCGACCCCGGTCCCGGGTACAAGATAACCCCTCTTTTTGAGGGGTTTTTTATTTGGTGAACATGTGATATAAGTCCTTGTCTTTAAGTTAAAATTGATATTATATTATATTACCCTTTTTTATTACAACATATGGGAGAGAAAAAAGTAAAAAAAATAGATATTACTAACGAAAATTCATTTATCCGAAGCCTGCTAAATGACATAAAAGCACTTGAGATAATGCTAGAAAATGATATGATCGAGAGCGGTAAGTGCAGGATGGGAGCAGAGCAGGAAGTATGTTTTATTAATTCTACATACAGACCGGCATCAATAGTAATGGATTTCCTCGATAAAGCCAACGATGACCACTACACTACCGAGCTTGCAAAATTCAATATGGAAATCAATTTAGATCCTATAAGGCTGGGCAGCGGTTGCTTCACACAACTTGAAAATGAACTCCGTAACAGGATAAAAAAAGCTGAAGACGTAATTTCTGAGGAGAATTATAAAATTCTATTAACCGGAATACTACCTACTATAAGACATTCTGACCTGGTTTTAGACAATATAACGCCGGTAGAGAGATACCGTGCATTAGACGATGCTTTGAAAAAATTGCGTGGTGAGTCTTTCGAATTCAGGATTGCAGGTATTGATGAACTGATTACCAGGAATGATTCTGTAATGTTTGAGAGTTGCAATACGAGTTATCAGGTACATATACAGGTCGATCCGCATAATTTTGCCACCAAGTATAACTGGGCACAATTAATAGCTGCACCGCTACTCGCATGCTC
The DNA here is from genome assembly GCA_937959065.1 of uncultured Ignavibacteriota bacterium. Lineage (GTDB taxonomy): Bacteria > Bacteroidota > Ignavibacteria > Tepidaquicellales > Tepidaquicellaceae > JAEYVS01. The sequence goes on from CALGOI010000308.1 coordinate 11,445, forward strand.
TACAAATTCACCTTTACTATTCGGAAAAAGATTGTGGCGTGAAACTCGTATTGCTTTATTCCAGCAATCAATAGATGTACGTAATACTGCCAGTTCACTACGAGACCAACTCCCAAGAGTATCATTTGGCAATGACTGGATCAAGAATTCCATTGTTGAAATTTACAGGGATGATATTGCAAGACACAGAGTATTACTTGAAATCGAAACAAGAGAAGATGCTTTAAAAACGTTAAGCGAAGGAAAAATCCCTAAACTAAATGCACTTAAAATACATAACGGGTCTATCTACAGATGGAACAGGGCTTGTTATGGTGTATACAAAAATCAACCGCATATACGAATCGAGAACAGGGTACTTCCATCAGGTCCATCAATTGCAGATGAAACAGCAAATTCAGCTTTCTGGCTTGGCATGATGAATGGGATGCCTGAGTATTATGAGGGACTTGCAGATAAACTGGAATTTGATGATGCAAAAGATAATTTTATCAGAGCAGCACGGCAGGGTATTGGAGCACAATTCAGCTGGATAAATAATAATACTTACACTGCACAAACATTAATATTGGAGGAGTTATTGCCGATCGCAAAAAGAGGACTTGAAGCTGCAACGGTAAGTGAAAAGGAAATTACAAAGTATTTAGGTATCATAGAACAAAGGGTACAAACCGGCCGGACAGGGTCCCAATGGATCCTCGACTCATTTACAAAATTAAAAAAGGAGTCCTCTAAAGAAGAAGCAATTATTGCGCTTACATCATCAATGTATATAAGGCAACAGGAAAATAAACCGGTTCATGAATGGGCAATAGCGGAGCTGGATGAAGCAGGAGAATTAGTACACAGGTTTTCAGAAGTCGAAGATATCATGACAAAAGATCTAATCACAGTGAGTGAAGATAATCCTGTTGACCTGGTGGTTAATATAATGGATTGGCGCAAAATACGCCATGTGCCTGTAGAAAACAGAGACGGGGAATTCACCGGAATAGTAACGGCCGGGATACTCCTCCACTACTTCGCATCAAAAACACCTAATACTCCGTCTGCATTAATAAGCGAAATTATGGAAAGGAATGTTTACACAGTACCACCCAATGCAAAAACGGAGAATGTATTGAACTACATGAAGGTCCATAATCTTAGTGCTGTGCCTATAGTTAATGATAAGCGAGTAGTTGGTATTGTAACAGAACATGACTTTCTAAAGATCCTAAAAAGACTCTACAAAGAAGTCCAATAAGAAAATAAAATTTGGTCGAAGTTTACAGCAAGGCATTAGATAAATATCTGAGAACCGGTAGAATCATAGGTGAATACAAATGTGATTCACCAGGACCTATTACGATATTTATGGGTGGTATGCACGGTAATGAACCGGCGGGCGTTTTTGCACTGGCCCACGTTCTAGATAGGTTAAAAGATATAAGTCCACCATTCAAAGGAACTATGTACGCAATAGCAGGGAACCTGGATGCACTTAATAAAGGTGAGCGTTATATAAGTGTGGATCTAAACCGGGTATGGAATAAAAGTGATATAAAGAAACATATTTTTGACAATAACGATGAAGCATCTCAACGAAATGAAATTATCAGAACAATATTTGAAATAATCTCCGGGTCTGAAGAACGTCCGTTTTTATTCGACTTACATACTACCTCCTCAGAAAGCATCCCCTTTTTAGGCATCAGTGACACACTTAGAAGCCGAGACTTGGTAAATGGAATTCACTCTCCTATAATATTAGGGCTTGAGGAGAGAATGGCAGGTACGTTATTCAATAGTTTGAATGAAATTGGATTGACTTCTGTAATATTTGAAGGCGGTCAACACGATAGTTTATCATCTATTGAAAATCATGTATCCGTTGTTTTTGAATTTCTAAAAAATACAGGATGTATAAATCCCGGCGATATTCCCGGTTTCCATAAATATAATCACAGGTTATCAAAAACTTCTTCCGGCGATAGAAAGACATATGAGATAACATACGTATACAGGATAAAGAAGAATGAGAAATTCAAAATGAAGCCGGGATTTGTTAATTTTGAAGGAATAGAAAAAGGGGAAGAACTTGCAACTAATAAGAAAGGAAATATAACTTCACCTGAAACCGGATTAATATTCATGCCGTTATATCAAAAGCTTGGTGATGAAGGTTTTTTCATAATTAAAAGAATACATAATTTCTGGTTAAAGGTTTCTGAATTCATGAGGAAACTTCATGCGGAAAAGGTTTTTCGCTTGTTGCCCGGGATTAAGAAAAATCCTGAAGAAAACAGTTCATATATAATTAATACGAAAATTGCCAGGTTTATGGTAATGAATATATTTCACCTTTTCGGCTACAGGCGGGAAAAGAAAGAGGGTAATACAATAATTGTCTCAAGGCGAGAATACGATTCCAAATCCCCTTCTCCTGAAGAGCTCCGAGATAATTATAAAAAATTCTTTGGACTTAACTAGTCAAAGTACGACGACAGCTTTTTAATCTGCTCCAATTTTACTTCATCCTTATCCTTTTCGAAAACATTCACAAGATTTGCAAAGACTCTTTTGATTATCTCTTTATCCTCGGCAATCTTTAAGTACGGAATATGATTGAACTCCTCCTCATCAAGACCAAGTTTTTCAAGGAACTGGATAACTTCATCACGTGATATCACAATTCCTTTATTAAACGGATCAATAAAAAACTCTTCGGTACTATCCTGATACTTAATAATGAAATGGGAGGGAAGATTAACTCCGAACACAGGTAGGTTTAATCTTTTTGCAATAAGTATATACAGAATCGAGATGCTGACCGGTATTCCTGTTTTTTTATCTATGACTTTATTAATGTAGCTGTTGTCGGCATCGTAATAGTTTTCTGAATTACCATCGAATCTTTTCTCTACAAAAAGATAATCATTAATAATATTAATTATGTCGAGGTTAGTATTTTTTAAATATCCCATATCATCGATCTTCTTTTCAATATCGAGAGCCATTTTATCCAGGATCATTTTATAGTTGTCAATATTAATATCAGGGTATCCGAAAGAAGATATAAGGAAAATTGCATTTTCAAGAAGGTCTTTATTCTCCTCAAGATCGAGATTCTTGAATTTCTCTTCAAGTTTATCGAAATTAATAGTTGAAATAATTTCATTAGCTCTTTGTTCGATTACCGGGTTAGTCATATCCGCATATTCTTTGATAAAGTTAATGGAATTATCCCCGTGAGAGATGAGTCTCTCCTTTATGTTCTCGTAAACAAAGTCGCTTTCGTCATCGAGAAGCTTTATAAGATGTTGAAGTTCACTCTGAGGTAAAGAAAATTCTTTTACTTTTTTCATAAGTGTGGGGTTTAGTTTTCTTTAACTTTTTGTAAGAGTATCATGCCGGTAATAAAGAATATTCCGATAGATAAAACTGCGAGATTCTGACTTCCCGAAATAGCCGATACAATACCAAATGTCAACGGTCCGAGCAGAGTGGAGGTTTTATCCATTAATCCATAAAAACCGAAAAACTCGGTTTTAGAGATTAATGGTACAAGTTTGCTCATCATAGTTCTGGATAAGCTTTGTGTAGAACCCAGGAACAAACCTGCAAAACCGCCAACGATAAAGAACTGATGTATCTGATTACCAGCAATAAATACGTATGAGTCTTTATGAATGAAAAAGAATATATAAACTACAATTCCGACCCAGAATATAAGGTTAATTGTAATCGATCTTAATATTCCTATTTTATCACCAATAGCTCCGAAAAGAAACGATCCAAGCATAGCTGTAAACTGTACAATCAAGAAGAAGATTACAAGCTGCATTGTTTCGAAATCAAGTGTTGCAGCGGCATAGATGCCTGCGAAAAAAATAATTGTATTTACAGCATCTATATAAAAGAAGAATGCCAGGAGGAATTTACCAAGGTTTGGATATTCTTTTATATTTTTAATGGTATTGATGACTTTCTTAAACCCGTATAAAGCAAGATTCCCCTGAGCCGGGGGAACAACCGGTTTTTCCTCCTTTATAAAAAGGAACAAAGGCATAGAAAACACAAAAAAGACAATAGCACAAACTACGAATAACAGGTTAGGGTTATCCTTTAAAGGTATAACAAGTACTACCGATATAAGCGAACCGATATATCCTACAGCATATCCAATGCTGGATACTTTATTGTAATATTTTTCTTCTTTGATTTCCGGGATAAATGCGTAATACAGTGCTAACCCGGTCTGGAATCCTATATTTGAGATAATGAATAAAACCAGCGCATAAAGGACAGTACCCGGTCCGGTAAAATACATCAGAGCCGTACCAATAACAGCAAGCATTGTGAAGAAGAAAAGGTACTTCTTTTTTGTAAATGTAATATCTGTGATTGCGCCGCAGACAGGACTTAATACTGCAGTGATGATCATAGAGATGTTAATTCCAATACCCCAGTAAAAATCACCAATGGATTCGTTACCTGCGATGACCGTTCGAAAATAAACAGCAAAAACAAAGGCAACAATTATAACAGCATACGAAGAGTTTGCAAAATCAAATAAAGACCACGCAAGGATACGGGATTTATTCTTCATATAAAGTTAATGTGTAAAAGAAACTATTAAAGCAACTACTGCACTCCGCTATCCTTCTTCTTCTTTTTTAGATCGAGTAATCCCCTGCCGGACTTATTCAATTTGTTATCCTGCTTCAATTCATCGAGTACAGCATCAAGCACGCCGTTGACAAATTTACCGCTGTTCTTGGTGCAAAAATCCTTTGCAATATCTATTGCTTCGTTGATTGAAACTTTTGGGGGGATGTCGGGAAAGAAAAGAAGTTCGGAGATACCCATACGCAGAATGATCTTATCGACGATAGCAATCCTTTCGAATTCCCAGTTCTCGACTTTTTTCACAATGAATTCGTCGAGTAGTTTTTCGTTTTCGTCGACCCTCGCTATGAGTTCGTCTGAGAAAGTAATACTGTCCTCATCGTCAAGATCACTCAATAGATCACCTTTGATCTTATCGAGCGGCTCCTTAGCGATCTCCTTAGCGTAAAGAACCTGCATTACCTTTATCCTAACTTCACGTCTTTTGGATATCATTACTATAAGTTAAAAATAATTCTGATATGTAAAAAGCTAAATCTTTATCAACCAAAACCGAGTACCCAGTACATTAATACCGCGACACTTTCCCTGAGGCAGAATAAAATGCCTCCCTGAGTCGATAATGGGGTTTCGGTAGAGAAAGTAATTGCGTTCATATCGTTGAATTTGCACATTTCATTTATACGGAAAAGATGATAATTATCCGATATTACGATTATACTTTTCCAGTTTCTTCTCCGGTAGAGATTATCCCTCACAAATGTAATCTGCTCGAATGTAGAATATGTTACATTTTCGATGATAAGGTGGTTTCTTTTTACCCCGTATTTAAGCAATTCGTTACGCGCGACCTCGGATTCGGCCATCTCCTCCGGAGCGCCACTGCCCGTCAGGACAAGTAAAGGAACATAATTCTTTTCATAAACTTCATATCCTTTATTTATTCTCTCTCTTAAGACCGGTGAAGGCCTGTTCCCGCCCCATACAGCGGCACCGAATATTATCCCGGCGTCAGCGATCTTTTCGTTCTTAGTATACTTACCTGAGTCATCCTGATAATTATATATTTGTAAAAAAATTATAAAGATTGCGACGGCAAGTATGACAAAGCTGTAAAAAACATTTCTGCCCGGATACAGTTTTTTGGTGCGCGAGAACGTAATACGTAATAATGAGAGTAAAATGAATATATTCCCAAGAATGAAAGCGAATGTGAAGTACACTTTATCGTCTTTGGAAAATATACTTCCAAATACAAACAGAAAAAACAAACTGCCCGCGGCAATAAGTATAAGTGTGACTAAGGTAGTGTTCTTTAATTCGGAATTTGAGAAGAAGTTTATTGAAATGAGGATAAAAATTGCGGCAAAGAAGATTGAGCTAATGAGATTACCGGTTTTGAAAAATTCGATCTCCTCCAGGAGCAAACCCTGGTTATTATATCTCAAATAGGATAGTAACAGAAATGACGAAACCTCAATAAAGAGCAAGATGAATAATAATATGCTTCTTTTGATAGCCGTGGAATTTTAATTTAAAGATCAAATCCTCATCACAAATATATCAATTTGTAAATCCTTATTCAATTAATGTTTAGATGATATTTATATAAAACGTGTAACAATAAATACTATTCCAATCACCACAATACTTGCAGACATAACAATAAGGGAAATCATATCCAATCTCTTTGATTCTTTTTGTTTTCCGGCCTCATATAATTTAAGCGAAAAAGCAGAAATAAGGATACACAGGAAAATATATACATACGAAAGATTATGCAGAATATCCACAAAAGTGAAGCTTGCAGTCTCGGGTAAAGTAGATGCGATAACGAAAGAATTTGCAATCGCGGCAAACAATGCGCCAACGGAAAGGCCGAATCTCGGGTCTAAATCCAGAGGATTAATAAGAAAAGTCACAAGTGATAGAAGAATAGAAATAAATAATCCTACAAAAAGTTTTATAAATAAGCTTGCACCCTGTCTTTTTATAGTAAATGAGAATATTATCCTTGAATACGGAGGATAATCAGTCGTTGAAACGGTCGGGTCTCCGTAGTTTGTTTCGTAAACATAATCCATTTCCTTTATTTCAAAACCGGTGATATCCCAATGATGCAGAGCTTTCATTACACCGCTGTCGAGGCTGGTTCCGATGGTATCGGGGACAAAAACAATTGTATTCTTGTCTTCAAAATCTTCGACTATGATCTCGATTGTATGCTCGTCAAACGGAAAATCGGAAATATCCCATTTCTCGCGAATGACGGTATTGCAGCGGAATGTCTGGTAATTTATTTCACCGTAGTCCGCAGTATAGACAGTCTGTTTTTCCAGCTCTTTATCATTTACAAGCTCGAATGTTTCGGATGGATTTAGGCTGTCGTTTTTGTAAGTGTACCAGATGTAAAAATCAACATTGAGCTGGTTAGCGGGAAAGTCGATATCATATACGGAAAATACATACATCCCAACTTTAACGGTGTCAGTCGGTAATTCCTCATCTTGTGATAATACTGCCGGCGCCAGAAAAGCGAGAAGCAATAATGTGAGGGATATTCTATATAGTATATTCAAATGCCGATAAGAGAAATAATGAGTGAAAATAGCGAAAAATAGTTAAAAGTAAAAAGTTAAAAGTTTAAAGGACAAAGGTGAAAGGCACAGGGTAGAATAATTGCTCAATTTCCCTCTCTAAATAAATATTTTGATAATCTATATAAATTTATATAATTTAACCTTTTCACCGGGAAGCCCGCAAACCAAGGGAGAATTCAGAATTTGTTTATTACATTTGAAGGTATCGACCTCAGCGGAAAATCAACACAGGCGAGGTTACTGTACGACTATTTAAAGAAACGAAAAGTAAAGGTGGAATTCCTGCGTGAACCCGGCGGGACAGAAATCTCAGAAAAGATCGGAAATATAATACTAGATAAATCAAACCATGAAATGAACGAGCTAACCGAATTTCTGTTGTTTTCAGCCGCTCGGTGCCAGTTGACAGAGGAAGTCATAAAACCACGGCTGTCAAAGGGATATACGGTTATCTGCGACAGGTATTTCGATTCTTCCACAGCATACCAGGGGTACGGCGGTAAAGTTGACATTGATACAATTAAACGGTTAAATTCTATATCTACGGGAAACTTAAATCCCGATCTAACCTATTTAATTAATATAAGCTACCGGGAATCCCTTAAAAGGAAGGCTCAAAACAGGAAAACCGACAGGATAGAGCAGAAAAAAGGCACATATTTTGATAAGGTTGTAAACGGATACCTGAATATAGCATCAAAAAATAAGAAGAGAATAAAGATTATAGACGGTACGCAGAGTATCGAACTTATACACTCAGAAATCGTAGAAATATATAATAAAAGAATAAAATAATTCACAATCAGGAAGACCTACTATGATAAAAAATAAAAATGCAGGATTGATGTCCAGACCATGGGTTCTGGTCGTATTATTTATATTATTCGCGGGATTAAAACCCCATAATCCCAATGACGACATATACGACAAGATAAACAAAAACCTTGACGAATTCGGTAATGTCTATAAGGAAGTCGCATTGAATTACGTAGATGAGTTAGATATGGATAAATTCGTTAAGGCAGGAATAGACGGAATGTTATCGACACTCGACCCGTATACTGTATTTTATGATGAGGACAGCCGGGACCAAATAGACCTGATAACTACAGGGAAATACGGCGGAATAGGGATAACAGTTGAATTAAGAGACAGTGTATTGAGAGTAACCGATGTTATGAGCGGATATGAAGCTCAGAGGAAAGGATTGAGACGCGGTGATGAGATAATAGAGATAGAAGGCGAAAGAATAAACTCATTGAATATAAATTCACTACGGTCAGTAATAAGAGGACCGGTTGGTTCACAGGTAAACCTCAAGGTGGACAGGGACGGTAACGTAATAGATTTCACGCTTACACGAGAAGAGATAAGTTTAAATAACGTTTCCTATTATGGTTTTCTCCCTGATGACGGGAATGGCATTGGTTACATTAAGCTGGATAGATTCACTCGTAACGCAGAGAACGAAGTAGAGAACATTCTAAAGGATCTAAAAGCATCGGGTAATTTACGCGGGATAATACTCGATCTCAGAAACAACGGCGGCGGTTTATTAGACGCGGCTACAGGTATATTAAATAAGCTGGTTAAGAAGAACAGCCTGCTGGTAATAACCAAGGGCCGTGACGGTGACTCGGAAAAGAAATACTTTTCAAAGCAAGACCCGCTTATAGGAGATGAAATACCCATAGTAGTGCTCATAAATGAGAACACAGCCTCCGCCTCTGAGATAGTCGCGGGCGCTATACAGGACTTAGACAGAGGAGTCGTAATCGGTTCCAAGTCATTCGGTAAGGGGCTCGTCCAGCAAATTAAAGACGTAAGCAATAACTCTCAACTTAAGATCACAAATCAGAGATACTTCACACCTTCGGGCAGATGGATTCAGGGTAAAGATTATTTTACAGAGAATAAGAGCGGAGTATTCAAAAACAAAGAAGAGTTCCAGCAGAAACAATTCAGGACATTAAATGGCAGAATTGTATATGCAAACGGCGGTATTACTCCTGATGTAGAGGTTGGTGTAATAGAGGAGAGTGAAATACATAAAGCATTAGCCAACAAGGATATGTTCTTTTTATACGCTAATTATTATATAGAGAACAACCCCGGGCAGCCGCTAAGCGCTGACGACAGGGTTTTCGAGGATTTCAAAAGATTTTTGGAAAGAGAGGGATTCGATTATAAATCAGCAGCAGAGAAGAAGATAGATGAGCTAAGAAAACTCGCGGATAACAAAGAATTCTCACAGGATTATTTTACATACCTGGAAAAGCTGGAGGGGGAAGTATCGACAGAGGAAGGTATAGAACTCGACAAAGCCAAGGAAGAGATATTATCCAGCATAACCGAAGAAGTGAATAAAAGAACAGTCGAAGGATTCGCCCAGATAGAGGCAACATTCCCGACTGACGATGAATTACAAAAGGCCGTAAGCATTATTAACAATACTTCAGAATATTACAGCTTATTGGGCAGGTAATACATTATTAACAAGGGGAATTAATGAAGATAGGGATCTTAGGTGGCGGACAATTAGCCAGAATGATATTGGAGGCGAATTATAAGTACGGGTTCGAATTCATTATCCTGTCCAAGACTACGTCTTCACCGGCAGGCAAAATCTGTAACAACGAGATGGTAGGCGACTGGAATGATGAAAAGGTACTGGGAGAGTTCGCCTCAAAATGCGATGTAGTAACATTAGAGAATGAATTCATCGATTATACAAAGATCGCTTATATCGAATCTCTCGGTAAGCCTGTCCACCCTTCATCTAAGGTAATAAAGCTTGTCCAGGATAAACTTATCCAGAAGAACACACTTAATGAGCTCGGCATACCTGTAGCGGATTTTGTGGAGGTGAATTCAAAGGATGACATTAAATCATTTGCTGGTGTGTATGATTATCCGGTCATACTGAAGTCGCGAACTATGGGATATGACGGGAAGGGAAATTACAAAATTGACTCGGAAGATGACATAGATGCAGCATTGGAGACCATTGGCGCGAGAGGTGAACTAATGTGCGAGAGGTTTATAGACTTTAAGATGGAGATAGCCACCCAGGCAGCCAGGAATAAAAACGGAGACATTAGGATTTACCCGGTTTTAGAGACTATACAAAATAATCATATCTGCCATATAGGAAAAGCTTCACGGAATAAATTCTCTACTATAAAAGAAGAAGTAAATAACATTGCCAAGAAG
>CALGOI010000309.1 GCA_937959065.1 uncultured Ignavibacteriota bacterium
TTTGGCGGTCGACTCAGCTAGGGCTGTAGCACTTGAACTGTCGGTGACTGTGCAGCGAACAGCATGCAGCCCGACACTTGCCGGCGTGAAATTAGGCGCTGCTGCGGTCGTGCTGCTGAATTCGGCTGTGCTTGAGAACTTCACCTCAAAAGACTGCGAAGAGCTTTTTAAAATGAAAGACAGTGCGGATGTGCTCGGGGAGCTTTTCGCAAGGAACGTTTTCATAAACCGAACGGAAATAATCGACGGAGGTAAACCGGAATACATTTACAACTACCAGAGCTTATTCAGGGACTTTTTAAAACGTAAACTCGATGAGAAAGTAAGTGAATCGGAGAGAGTTGAGCTTTACAGGAAGGTTGGAGAGCACTATTTAAACAGAAAAGAGCAGACCCGTGCAATTAAATACCTCCTCAAAGCAGATGATCACGAAAGAGCACTGGAATTGATTACAGAATACCTGGATTCGACAGGGAAGACTGATCTCCACATAGCGAGGGAATGGATAGACCACTTCCCTGATACGTATAACATCCGACCGGAGATGCTCTTCTACAGGGGCTGGATGAAAAAAAATCTTGAGGGGGATTATGATAGCGCGGTGATGTTGTTTAAGGATGCAAGGAAGGCTGATGCAAGATCAGGTAAAATTGATAAATACCTTGCCGAAGTTTTAATTGGGACAGGCAAAACCAATGAAGCCATATCACTAGTTAAATCTGCACTCGAAGGGAAAATAAATAAAGAAGAGAAAGCAGCACTACTTTACTGGTATGGAACAGCCTTAAGCAGTCAATCGGAATATGACGCAGCGCTTGAGAAACTGGAATCGGCTTTGGAAATTGAAAATGGAATGGAAATTCCAAGACTTAAGTATTCGATTTTGAATGAGCTTGGTAATATAAACCTGATTAAAGGTGACTATGCAAAGGCATCATACTATTATGAAAGTGTAATAAACAACATTTCCAATGTTTACAATAAATTTCAAACAATAAATAATATAGTTCAGGTGTTTGCATACGAAGGGAATATTCCTGAGGCAGACAAATACTTAGACGAAGCTGAAAAATTTGTTGAGAGGTACCCTTCTCAGTATTTCAAACTGAATTACCTGCTCTCGTGCGCCTACCTTGAGTTTATGAAATGTGATTATGAAAATTCCATAGAGAAATGGAAAGAGTTCGTAAAGTTTTCAATGAATTCGAAATTAAGCTATTATATATATATCGGGAATCTGAACCTGGCAATTTGTAATTACTATTGTAAAAACTTCAGCAGTTCAAATGAGTATTTCAAAATATGTGATGACCTGGTGCCGGAATTTGATGAAGGAGAAAAAGTATATTTATCATATTGGAAAGCTGTGCTGGAAAAGGAAACAGATGAATTAGCTAAAGTACAGCACGTATTGGAAAAATCCGTGGACTACTTTATAAAGAGACAAATGCAGTATGACAGGGTTCATGCGTTGTTTCAGTTGGCTTCGGTTTTATTAAAGCAGGGGACTCAAAAGAAAGCAAAGGAAATCTTAGAGCTGGCATTAAAAGAAGGTGAAGAAAAGAATTTTATAACCATATTCCAGAAAGAATTCCTTTTTGACCGCCGGTTATTCGACCTGGCATCGAGTGAAAGAATGCATTCGCGTTTTATTGAGAAGGTTCAGGCATCGATATTTGAACTTGAGGAATCGGGGGTGAAGTTAAACCTGGATAGAATATACGATATAAAACTTAAAACATTTGGTGAAGTTAAATTGTGGATCAGAGGGAAGGAAGTACCCGACGATAAATGGGTAAGGAAGATTAGAAAGCTGATCTTCGTTTATATATTGTTAAGCAAAAAAACACTGACCAAAGATATTCTAATAGACCTCTTTTATCCTGACTCAGATCCGGATAACGCAAACAATATTTTTCATCAAACACTCAGCAACATCAGGAGTATCTTTAAATGGGCTCTTACATCCGGTAATGGAAAAAGTAAAAAGGATATTCCTGAGTACCTTTTCTATGAAGGACAGAGAATATCACTTAATCCGGATTATATTTATTTAGTTGATGCATTCGAGTTTGAAAAGATGTACAAGGAAGGTTCTACCGCTAAAAGCGGAAAGCAGTGCGGAATATATGAAAAAGCGCTTAGATTGTATGAAGGAGAATTTCTAGAGGGGTATTATCAGCCATGGTGTGAAGAGATGCGAGAGCAGTATAATAATTATTTTTTATCAATGGTGGAATCCCTGATCGACATGAACAGAAAAATACCGGATTATGAGAAAATTGTTGAATATTCAAGAATGCTTATAAAGGCCGACAGTCTGAATGAAGAGGCCTATGTAGATGTGATAGAAGCTGAGATGAAAATGGGCAATAGCACGAATGCAAATGATGTTTATAAAAGAATGATTAAGACTTTTAAGAAAGAGCTTGGTGACGAACCTTCAACTGAAACAATAAACAAAATCAATAAACTACTTAAGTAGCACCATTCTCTTTGTTTCCTTCCATTCATCTGATATCAAAGTGTAAAAGTATATCCCGCTCGGTAAGTTTTTACCGTTTATTGTAACCTCGTAGGTACCTGCATTGAGAATCTTATTAATTACTGTTCTTATCAATCTACCCTCTGAACTATAGATGTTTAGAGTGACTGTACTTCTTAGCGGAACATCCAGGAGGATCTTTGTTTCAGGATTAAACGGATTAGGGAAATTCTGATAAAGCTTAAAGCCCGCGGGGATGTCATTTGTAACCGGCTGGATCGAAGTAGGAAGTGAATCCAGCACAAAAAGTTTTTCGTGTTTGTTTGTAGCACTGCTTCCATCAAAGCCCCCGGGTGCATATACTTCATATTCATAACCTGTCGAAGTTGTATCGATTATAAATCCATCGATCTGTGAGTGAGTAATAGGAGTGGGTTTATCTGACAGCGTATCGAAACCTTCCCCCATTTCAAACATATATGTTTTGTCCGTTGCCCTGTTATCCAGCGGGAATACGCTCTCTCCTCCGGTGAAGAAGACCCTCCCGTCCTTCGAGCCCCAGTTACCAAGATTGTAAACTTTGCCACCGGGATAAACAGGACCTGCACTCCAGTTTATAATTGAGGGATTGCCGGGATTAATCAATCCAAAGAAACACAATGAGTGCGCGCTGTCGTTGCTTTTTCCACCGATGAACATGAGAAAATTGTCCTCCACGAAAGACAGTCCCGCCCCGAAAATGCCCGGCGTCGGCAGGTTATTTGCCGGTACCCATATATTTTGTTTTCCGTTATATAAAAAAACATTGTTGACCGGGTTAACGTTATTTTTTCCGCCGGCTACGTAAGCGAGTGAATCGTTTCTGCTTTTTGTGCTGTATGTTATTTCACCAATGGGATTTGGGTAATTAGCGCGGTTAACCCACGGCCCGTTACTTGTGAGGTTGAGTTTATATAGTGCATTCGAAAAAGTATTCCCGGTGTTAGTAGAACCTCCCACTATATATAATGAGTCCTCGAGGATAAACCCGCCGGCTCTTTCCAGCGGTACGGGCATTGGAGGCAGAGGTCTGTACTGGCCTGTAGCTGTGTTATAGATTACTACGAAGTTGCCCGTGGTGCCGTTTATTCTGCCGCCGGCTGTAATGATGAAATTCGTATCCTGGTATCTCCATGCAGCTGCTACGTGATATTCCTGTGTAAAAGGAAGGTTATTCAAAACAGTCCATTGTGAAAACGGCGGAGCGCTTCTCTGAGTAAAATCCGTAAAAGAGAATAGAAAAACTAAAAAAAGTGTGAGGGATATTTTATATGACAGACGAAATCCGGGTAAATTCATTTTCGTCTTTATAACAAAGATATAGCTAAAAATTTACTAATACAATAAAATTGCCAGATTATCTGATAAGAATTCCGATAATAATAGGGGTTATATTGAATTAAAAGTAAAGATAAATGAGAGCATTACATTTTATAAACTGCTATAAAGAAATGGATTTATAAGAGTCTTGCCAAAGGCAGGAAATGACAGACGAGAAAGCGGGTACCTTGAGGGAGGTACCCTGCTTTCGCTATAAAGTAAAAGAAATTAGATGTTAAGTAATTTTG
>CALGOI010000310.1 GCA_937959065.1 uncultured Ignavibacteriota bacterium
ATAGGGAAGCGTAGCTGTTCATAATCGAGTCAATGTTGTTATATAGGCTCTCGTCATTGACCAGTTTTCCAAGAGTACCGGTACCGTCATTTACCTTCTTTACTATACTGGTGATTTCTTCCGCAACTTTTTGAGCTTGCTTCGTAGATTCATTGAGGTTATCTATTATATCCTGAATCTCAGCAGGCTTTTCAGACGCAAGAAAATCACCGTCTTTTACCGTCGCTGCATCGTTGGTGCCCTGAGAAATATTAACAACTTTATTGCCTACCAGACCATCCGAAGCAATTATTACATGTGAATCCTTTTTAATGAACTTCTGTACATCACTTTTAACCTGCATTTCAATAGTCACTTTGTCCGTTCCGGTTATATCTATGCTCTGTACAGTTCCTACATTGATTCCGGCATAACGGACATATGCCCCGTTCGTTAATCCGCTTACAGTTTGAAAATCAGAATATAACACTATATTGTTGCCAAACAGGTTTTGCTGACTCCCGATATAAAAGATCGCAAAAATAAAGGCGCCTAATCCTGCCAGAACAAAGAATCCAAGTTTAATAAATTTTGACTTTTCCATAATGCTATATATAATTTAATAAAATTCGAAGAAACCTTTTACAAAATCGTCATCTGATTTTTCAAGCTCATCAAAGGTTCCTTCTTTATAAAATATACCATCTTTTAATATTTTAATCCTAGTTGAAACTATCTTAGCACAGGGCATATCATGCGTTACTACTATAGATGTCACATCGAATTTTTCCTGCATCTTCACTATTAATTCACTTATCTCTTTTGACGTAGCAGGATCAAGTCCCGTTGTCGGCTCATCGTAAAGTATAATTTCAGGGTTTAATATCAAAGTCCGTGCAAGAGCTATCCTTTTTTGCATTCCTCCCGATAATTCAGAAGGCATTTTATCTATTGCATCTAGCAAACTTACTTCCCGCAGTACATTTTCTGCCTTTTCTTCCATCTCACTTTCGCTTATCTGATTCGGTTGTCTTTCGAGAGGGAATTTTAAATTTTGTCTTACTGTCATTGAATCATATAATGAGCCCACATGAAAAAGGAATACTAATATCCTTCGTATTCCTTCTAACTGGCTCCTGTTCATCGTTGTCATCTCTTCATTAAATGCATATATCTCACCAAAGTCAGGTTTTATAAGCCCGATTATGCATTTTAATATGACAGATTTACCTGTTCCCGATTTACCAAGCACTGAAATAGTTTCCTTCTTCTTGACAGCAAGGTTTATATCCTTTAAAATTGTTTTGCTGCCGAAAGACTTTTTTACATTCTCCAGATATAAGATACTATCTTCCTTGGATAGTTTCGATTCGCTTGTCCTCTTTTCCTCTATATGTTTGGTCTCTTCCGTCATAATAGAATTGATGTTATCTGAACATTGATCATGTCGAGTATAATAATAGCCAGTGATGATAATACAACAGATGTATTAGCTGCTACACCAACGCTCTCTGTACCCCTGTCGGCATTGTATCCTTCGTAACAACCTATGACACCTACAGCAAAACCAAAGAAAAATGTCTTAATGGTAGAAGGTATTATATCCGAAAAATCGATTCCTGTTAACGACGATTGAATGAATACCTGGAATGACATTCCACCTCCGACTGTATTTACTGCTATATAACCGCCGATTAATGCGATCGTATCTGCATATATCACAAGCAATGGAAGCATTATCGTAGTCGCAGCTACACGGCTCACGACTAAATAGTTATATGGATTTGTTCCCGATATCTCCATTGCATCGATTTGCTCGGTTACCTTCATCGAACCTAATTCAGCACCTATACTCGAACCCACCTTACCGGCAAATATAAGTGAAGTTATCACAGGTCCTATCTCAAGTATGATAGCCAGGGCTACCATCGAAGGCACAAGACTCTCCGCACCAAAATCCGATAACGTAGGTATTGACTGAAGTGTAAGTGTTAGACCTATAATAAATCCCGTTATACTGGTTAGCCCTATCGATTTATATCCTATCTCAAAGCACTGCTTTAGAAATTCTTTATATTCATAAGGCGGCTTTACCAGCTCAAAAAAGAACCTTGCGGCAAATAATACAAGTGCCCATGCCTTATAAAAAGCATTCTGTAATGAATCTGGTAATACTTCTTCTAAAAAACTTTTTTTTGTAGAGGTCTTATTCAAATTTTATAATTAATACTGACGTCTTATTTTCATGTCAATAAACGGATTTGCAATACCTATTATAACTCCAAATGAAAGATCAAAAATATTATCCCGGGTTTCTTTTGTTAAAAATGTGTACCGAGCCTTTACATGTGGATATATTAATAGCTTGTGGTTTCTGATTGAAAATCCATACGCAACTTGGGGAAAAAATCCGTGTGAATCGAAATCATAAAAGTAACCTCCTCCGATAGATAACGCGCCCGTTGTTTGTAATAGATTTGATGGCTCTATATCCTTTGTGAGTACGTCATAATTTGCTGAAAATCTCAACTGGCTCTTATTCTGAGATCTGAATATGAATGAATATTCAGCACCAAGTCTATACTGACCCAGATCACCAAAACCCAGTGACAGCTCTTTTGTCATTCCAACGGCAAGTCCGTCCTCTTC
Source organism: uncultured Ignavibacteriota bacterium (assembly GCA_937959065.1). Lineage (GTDB taxonomy): Bacteria > Bacteroidota > Ignavibacteria > Tepidaquicellales > Tepidaquicellaceae > JAEYVS01. The sequence continues at coordinate 2,629 of CALGOI010000310.1, forward strand.
CAGTATCATTGGATTGAGCAAATATAGAAAAATAACTAAACCCAACGCTAACGGTAATGTCGAATTCTCTCTTTTGAATGTGGTTGAATTTAATACGTCGGGATTATAAAGCTTTTCCCGTGATGTGTTATCCATCAATGACAGCTTTGTACTGTCAATCGATTGCGAATAAGTTTGAACAGTAAAGGTCACTAATATAATAAGAGATATTATTAACTTTTTAATGACCTTCACCCTTACAGAATTAGTTTTGCATTAACTTGTTGAACATATTATAGTAATTATTTGACGCATCGTCTATACTAATAGAAATATCATCATTAATTTTTATTTTATCCCCGCCTACTGTCCCAATTTTTTCCACAGGGACATTATTGTCCTTGCAGAGTGATACTATCTCGTCAACCTTTCCGGATTCAGCGGTTATAATTATCCTGCTTTGTGTCTCACCGAAGTATTCAAAGTCTTTTCTGTTCTTTAAATCTTTAGTCACAGAACAGCCAATGGTATCGTTCCTATCCATTATGCAGGATTCAACAAGTGCAATCGCCAGACCCCCCTCTGATGTATCATGTGCCGATTTTATAAGACCTTTATCTATCAATTGAAGTGTACAATCCTGTAACGCTTTCTCTTTATTTAAATCCAGAACAGGGGAGTCACCTGTTACCATTTTATGAAGGTAATTCAAATACTCACTGCCGCCGATTTCATTACTATTCTGTTCACCAATCAATAGAATCACATCACCCTCATCTTTGAAGTTACTAGTCATCACTTTAGTTACATCTTCTATTAATCCGATAATTCCAATAGTAGGAGTAGGGTAGACTGCGAAGTCTCTCGATTCATTATAAAAACTTACATTCCCTCCCGTGACGGGAGTTTCGAACTTCTTACATGCATCACCAATTCCTCTGATGGCTTCAGCGAACTGGTAATATACTTCAGGATCGTATGGGTTACCGAAATTCAGACAGTTTGTTATACCCAGCGGCTTGCCTCCGGTACATACTACGTTCCTTGCGCATTCACTTACTGCGATTACTCCGCCCATGTATGGATTGAGGTAGACGAACTTGCTGTTGCAGTCTACCTTCATTGCGAGAGCTTTATCTGTTTCTTTGATCCTTACCACAGAAGAATCACCTCCCGGCATGACAACTGTATTTGTAAGTACCTGTGAATCATACTGCCTGTAAACCCATGTCTTGTTAGCTATGTTTGGTGAGTTGAGTAAGCTCAATAATGTTTCATTGTAATCACCCGGCTCCGGTATTGAATTCGGATCGAATGCCCTCGTCTCTTTAAGGTACTCCGGTTCTTTCTGTTCTCGAGTATATACCGGTGCTCCGCCGCCTAACACAAGAATGTCTGCCGGTACGTCGGCTTCGAGCTCACCTTTATGATAAACCTTTACTCTGTCATCTTCTATTACTTCACCGATCTGTACACAGTTGAGGTCCCACTTCTCAAAAATATCGATAGCTTCTTTTTCTTTTCCTTTCTCTACTACTACAAGCATCCTCTCCTGTGACTCAGACAACATAATCTCATAGGCCGTCATCGAGTCATCCCTAAGAGGAACTGTGTCGAGATTTATCTTCATCCCGCATTTTCCTTTGGCGCTCATTTCACTTGTAGAGCAGGTTATTCCCGCGGCACCCATATCCTGTATTCCGACTACTACACCTGACTGTATCGCCTCGAGCGTAGCTTCTACTAGCAATTTCTCCGTGAATGGATCTCCAACCTGTACACTGGGTCTCTTTGCTTCGGATTTTTCCGAGATCTCCTCTGATGCAAATGTCGCTCCGTGAATCCCATCTTTGCCGGTAGATGATCCCACTATTAATACCGGGTTGCCTGTGCCCATCGCAGTCGCAGTCGCTGTCTCGTTGTGCTTTACTATTCCTACCGCCATAGCATTGACTAACGGGTTATCCTGGTAACACTCCTCGAAATACACTTCGCCGCTTACGGTCGGTACCCCAAAGCAGTTACCGTAATCACCTATGCCTTTCACCACGTGACTAAACAGGTATTTCGTCCTGTCAACTTCCTTTCCTGACCCTCCGTTTGGTATTATTTTACCAAATCTAAGCGAGTTCAACGCCGCTATAGGCCTCGCTCCCATAGTAAAGATATCCCTGAGTATACCGCCTACACCTGTCGCTGCCCCCTGATAAGGTTCCACCGCCGATGGGTGATTATGTGACTCGATCTTGAAAGCAACGGCATATCCGTCACCAATATCGATCAGTCCGGCGTTTTCTTCACCGGCGCCGACGAGGAGTTTTCCGCCCTCGCGGGGTAGAGTTTTCAGCTGTTTGATCGAATTTTTATATGAGCAGTGCTCGCTCCACATGACGGAAAATATCCCTAATTCCGTGTAAGTGGGAGTTCTTCCGAGCACTTCCAAAATCTTATTGTATTCATCTTCCAATAAACCGAGCTCTTTGGCGAGCTCCAAATTTACCTCAGGGTAGTTCATCCTATGAGTTTTTTAAAATTATTATAGTTTTTGCTGATTTCTATTATTGCCTTAGCGGCTGCTTCGATCGAGCTTTCTTTGCATTTTACTTCGACCGAGTTATAGTCGCCGCCGGAGCAGGGGAGTCCGAGAAAGAAACAGTAATCGGATTTATGTTTATAAACTTCAACTTCATCTCTGTCTGATACAGGGTCTGGACAGTTTTCGTAAAGATCATAAGAAATCCCGGTTAATGTCTCAGCCAGGAAATCTCTTACTTGCTGTGAGGCGGCTTTCTCTATAACCAGGTCTTTGTCTGTTGGGGTGGCTGTGACATCCATTACTATTACCAGGTCATGTTTTTTTACTTCTTCGGCTACTTCAAGTGCTCCGGCGAAGTCGATCTCTTCACCATAAGTAAGCTCTACTCTCACGTAATCATAATTCAGTTCACCGCTGAAGTATGCTTTCATCGCGGCATAGACACCGACGAAGTTATCCAGGTAGCCTACGTAGTAACCGTTTTCACGGCGAAGTACTGTTGTTTTAAAATTCGTATCGGAGTGGGCGGAAATTAATATCATATATCAGTTCTGAAAATTTTTAATTTGTGAATAGTACTTCTTCTCATAAAACAACGATGTACCTGCCACGACCAGCACCGGTTTCATAAATACATTTACAATCGGGAGGAACATCATAATAAAAGCCATAGCGCCAAACCCGTATGTAAGCAGACCGCCTGAATTAACCACAGACAGCTTTTGTCTGAGCTTATAAAACCTCCTTGTCATCGGGTAATCAAGATAGTCGAGCGCGTTAAAGAAGAACGAAAATAATGAGCCAAGTATAGTCGATAGAACACTACCAACCGCCGGTAAAAAATTCAAAAAGAAGATTGGTATGATAAAAGACAGATAAAAAGCCTGCTTAAAGAACTCTGCCTTTATACTCATGAAGGTTTCTTTCCAGAATCCGAGATTGGTTTCGTATGTCGTATTAGTGATTATCTTCTCGACTGCTTTGGATATCCTGTCCTCAAACGGTGCGTTTATCAAACCGCCAAGGGTTACAAATAGCAGGTAACAAACAAATAAAAGAACGAAGAAAAAGATTATCGATAATAACGCATGAAACAGCTCCTGTATCATTACCGCTGTTTCAGAATCAGCTCCGGTTATCTCCTCTGATACACCATAGAGCCATTTATACGTAAAGAAAAAAATAGTCCCGTACAAAATCAGATTAAGTATAATCGGGACTATCGAATATAAAATTATTTTGGGTTGTTTAAAGAAAAATGCCAGGCTTCTAACCGGGTAAAAGAACCCGAAGAAGAAATCTTTCATTATTTTACCGCTTTTGTTAGCGCGTCTTTAATATCTAATGCTTCCCAGCTGAAGTGCTCATCATCCCTTCCAAAATGTCCGTAATTTGAAGTCTTTCTGTAAATCGGCCTTTTCAAGTCCAGTCTTTCCATAATTCCTTTTGGTGTCATATCCACTTCATCTTTGATCAACTGCGCCAGCTGTTTGTCGGGAAGTTTACCTGTTCCGTGTGTATTAGCATATACAGATACCGGTTCAGCTACACCGATTGCATATGAGAACTGTAACAAACATTCATCAGCTAATCCGGCTGCTACGACATTCTTTGCAATATGACGGGCAGCGTAAGTAGCGCTTCTGTCAACCTTCGATGGATCTTTACCTGAGAAAGCGCCGCCTCCATGAGGAGCTTTACCGCCGTATGTATCGACAATGATCTTTCTTCCTGTCAATCCTGAATCACCGTGCGGTCCGCCTATCACGAACTTACCGGTTGGGTTAACGTGATACTTAGTATTTTCATCGAGAAGATTCTCGGGTATTACTTTCTTGATTACTTTTTCAATTACATCATTTCTGATTTGCTCCTGAGTTGCTTCAGGGTCGTGTTGTGTCGATATTACGACAGCATCTATTCTCTTTGGTTTACCATTCTCATCATATTCTACGGTAACCTGTGATTTCGAGTCAGGTCTTAAGTAAGGCATAAGGTCGTGATGATGTTTCCTGATGTCAGCGAGCTTCCTTACAAGCTTATGCGCGTAGTAAATCGGCATAGGCATTAATACGTCCGTCTCATTAGAGGCGTAACCGAACATAATTCCCTGGTCACCGGCACCGCCTGTATCCACACCCATCGCGATGTCTGGTGACTGCTTATTAATACATGATAAAACGCTTATCGAATTAAAATCAAATCTGTAATCCCCTTTAGAATAACCGATATCACTTACAACCTGTCTTACAATATGAGGAATATCTACATAATGAGTTGTAGTTATCTCTCCGCCAACAAGTACCATCCCCGTTGCGCAGAAAGTCTCACATGCAACTCTTCCGTCCGGGTCATGCCCTAATATATCGTCTAGTATCGCGTCTGATACCTGGTCACAAACTTTATCCGGATGTCCTTCACTTACTGACTCCGATGTGAAAAAATACGACATTAATTAATTCTCCTATTAAAATATGTTATATAAATTTTATTCTTTGTATGGGCTGTTATCTTCAGGCGTGTCCTGCTCCGGTTTCTTGTAAACTTCCGGGTCGACACTTTCCAGAACAAGTTCTGCGATATCCTTCACCTGAACTTCTTCAGCCTTTTCTTTTGCTTTTACTCCGTCTGTCAGCATTGTCATACAGAATGGACAGGCAGACGCGACTGTTTTTGCGCCGGTTTCAAGAGCTTCTTCAGTACGTTCGATGTTGACTCTCTTACCTTCGTGTTCCTCCATGAACATCCTTCCGCCACCTGCGCCGCAGCAAAGACCTTTATCTTTGTAACGAGCCATCTCGACTATATCTACCCCGGGGATACTCGACAGCGATTTACGGGGTGAACTGTAAACATCATTATATCTTCCAAGGTAACAGGAATCATGGTACGTAACTTTAGTCTTTATTTCTTTCTTTGGAATAAGCTTCTTCTCTTCGAGCATTTTGTCTATGAACTCCGTATGGTGTGTGACATCCAGCTCGAGACCGAACTTTGAATACTCATTCTTTAACGTGTGCATGCAGTGCGGACAGGCTGTTACAACTTTCTTTACTTTATAATTCTTTAGCGTTTCTACGTTCTGCTCGATGAATTGTGTCGCTAAGAACTCATTACCGAGTCTTCTTGCCGGATCGCCTGTACATTTCTCTTCACTGCCTAGCACACCGAATTTAACTCCGGCTTCGTTCAGCAGTTTTGCGAATGACTTTGTTACATTTCTGTATCTTTTATCGAATGCACCCGCGCAGCCTGACCAGAATACTATGTCCAGTTCCTCAGCTGAGCCGATTTCGCTTACTTTTTTAAGTGTACTGTACTTCTTCTCTTCCTCCATTTCCTTTGACAGCTCATCGATCCAGTCGTTTCTCGCGTCAGCTCCGAAAGCCCACGGTGATTCATTGTTCTCGAGATTTTTGAATACTGTGTTCAGTTCCTGTGGAAAATCCGACTCCATCATAGCAAGGTCGCGCCTCATATCTACAATCGAAGTAACGTGGTCTATCATTACAGGGCATTCCTGTACGCATGCGCGGCAGGTAGTACATGCCCATAGCTCCTGTGGTGTAATATAATCGTGAACAAGCGTCTTATCTAAAAGCGGGTCTTCCTTTACTCCGGCTGTAACGAGCTGTCCTTTGTCTTCGACTCTTTTCCTTATCTGTGTGATGATGAGTTTCGGGTTAAGCATCTTACCGGTCATATTAGCGGGGCAGACTTCAGTGCACCGTCCGCATTCGGTACAGGTGTACCCGTCCAGCATCTGCTTCCATGTAAGGTCCTCGATATCTTTTACTCCGTACTGCTCGATGCTCTCGTCTTCGAAATCTATCGGCTTTAAAACACCGTTTGGCTCAATCCGGTAATTCGACAGGAATGTATTCGGAACGGATGAAAGCACGTGGAAGTGTTTGGAGTAGGGAAGGTAATTTAAAAAGCTGAGTACGACGATGTTGTGTGCCCACCAGAAGAACTTATAAAGAAACTCCGAACCGTTACCGCCGATCAGATTCGCAATGAATGTACTAACCGGCCTGTAACCCGTCGATTCACCGATCAAAATTCTCTCGACGCTCGTACCGAACATCGTCACCATAACAAGGAGTATCATAATGAGAATGAATGTCGCGTCCAACCGTGAGTCCTTGCTGATGTTCTTTAACCTCTTTGGCGTGCCGGCGTATCTGCGTATGAGTGAAATTACCACTATCACAAATACCAGCAGACCGAAGAAGTCCTGTACGAAAGTTATTACATTATAGAGCGGTCCGAGAAAATCGAGTGAGAAGTGGGGGAAGAATCCTTCTATGAATCCTTCTAATACAATAATACCCAGTACCAAAAATCCCCAGTAGATGCAAAAATGCAGGAATCCCGCGTATCTTTTTCTGAATAGCTTGGTCTGGAGAAATGCGATCTCGAAGGTATTAACCAGTCTCTGCCCAATGTTACCGCCTCTGTCGTCACTCTTCCCGAGCATCAGGTATGACCGGACTTTCAGCAAAGAATAAGCGAAAAATCCCAGCGACCCGAAAAGAACGACAGCGAATATGATGGTATTTATCATTAAGCAGGGGTTATTAAGAAATTGTTAATATCTCAATTTATGTAATATGGATATAAGTTTAAAGATAATAAAAGGGATATGGGATGCCTTAAGCTAATGTGTAATATATTCATTTTGATAAAACTTTCTTCTTGAATGTAATGATTTATATGTGTAATATTTTTAAGTGAATAAGTGGAAATTCAACCAATTTACCACATGAATAAACTTCTGTTACTTATTTTTCTAAGTGTCATTCTATTGCCCGGTACTTCATCTGCTCAGTGGGTTCATCAGCAATCCGGTGTTTCGACGACTGAGTGGCGTAACGTCGAGTTTCTAAATGAAAATACAGGATTTATCTGCGGCTACAATACAATACTCAAAACAACAAATGGAGGAACCAATTGGATCAATAAAACAATACCTCTTAGTTTTAATTTATACGATCTATTTATAGTTGATTCAAACATAATATACTGTGTTGGATTTTATGGAAGAATTTTAAAGAGCACAAACGGTGGTGATAATTGGATTAACCTATATAATGATACCTTAACATATCCTAAGTCTGTACATTTTGTAAATAAAGATACCGGATGGATAGCGGGGACCAGGAGTCTCCCAAATTACTCATTTCTTGTAAAAACAACTGACGGAGGAGCCACATTTTCTTCACAAGCTTTTGGAAACATTGCAATATGGGATGTTTACTTCAAAAACTCAAATACAGGAATATTAGTTGCAACAGCACTTATTTATCGTACAACAAATGGCGGGATAAACTGGTATCAGCCAAATTATAATTTTTATGGTAATGGATATGAGTTTAATCGTATTGGTGTTGTTAACGATCAGTACTGCTGGATTGCATCTCGGACCAGGCCGGTATATAGATCAAATGATTTTGGAGAGAATTGGGATAGCATCGCTTCGATACCTTCAGGTGGTTTAAACGTCAACTCTACATTTTTTATTAATGAGAATATAGGTTGGGTTGGAGTTGATTTTGGTAAAGTATATAAAACTAATGATGGAGGTTTCAATTGGTTAGAATGTTCGACACCACAACCTTCAGGATTTATAAGTGACATTTTTTTTATAAATGGAAACACCGGCTGGGCCGTTGAAGGTAATAATGGAAACATTTTTAAAACTACAACCGGAGGATGCAATACAGTAAATATTGTAATGAACAATAATCAACTACCAGAAAGAAATAAACTAAAACAGAACTATCCTAATCCTTTCAATCCGACAACAACCATAAAGTTTGATATTCCTAAAAAAGAATTTGTTACCTTGAAAGTATATGACATTTCAGGGCGAGAGGTGGCGATACTTTTAAACAATTTCAAAAACGCCGGAAGCTACATAGCAGAGTTTGATGCTTCACATCTCTCAAGTGGAGTTTACTTTTACACTATCAAAGCGGGAAGTTTTGAGGAAACCAAGCGGATGGTGCTGATAAAGTAAATTAGGGTTAAAAATAAATAGTTGTCAAAAAGTTATTTAAAGTGAAAAAGGGATACATGCGCATATGACCCTTTTACCATTTTTTCTCCCACTCCCATTTTCTATCTTTGTAAAGAAATAAAACTAAACCCCCTCTAATCCCCCCTTTGTACAAAGGGGGGAAGGCTTGGCTTGCCAAGACAGGGGGGTTTAGTGAAACATTTTAAAATATAAACTACCATGAAAAACTCAAAAATAAATTCGTACACATTCGCGTCAATCCGTGTTAATTCGTGGCTAAAAAAA
>CALGOI010000311.1 GCA_937959065.1 uncultured Ignavibacteriota bacterium
CAGAGTACTCAGGATCAAGATTGATTTCTATGATTCTACCGGTACGATCTATTTAGGAGGTCCCGCAGATACTCTTATTTATGATTATAATGCTTTCCCCTGGGAGAATGCAGTATCACAATCAGGACTATTCCAAAAAAATATTACTGTGAAGATAAATCTTAACTGGGATCAGATGGGCAGCCGTCGAGTAAAGATATCTAGGTTAGGTCATAAAGTACCTTTTATCCAGAAAGATCTTCATAACCCGGGATCATTTGATTTTGATGAGGTCCTGTTAGCAGATGGTACAGCTCCTCATTGTTATTTTAATTTTTTGGTTAATACAGAGTTTCTTCCTCCTGAAGAAAAACACGTTCTTTATTAATCCTTATTTCATGAACTCAGGAGCGGCCTTTTTTTAGGCTTCTTTTCACTTTTCCCCAAAAGTAAAGATGTGGCCGCTCCAATTTAAAACAGTGGAAATGAAAAAAGTTATTGATATAGGAGTAAAGATTGATTTGGAAAAGCTTATTGAAAGCAGAATGCTCATTCAGGGTAATTCTGGATCAGGTAAATCGGGAGCTATCAGGAAACTTATTGAGGAGGTTTCCGGAAAGGTCCCTGTTATCGTTTTAGATATTGAGGGTGAGTTTGCAACGCTTAGAGAAAAGCACGATTTTATTCTCTTTGGTAAAGATGGGGACTTTCCAATTCATATTAAGTATGCTGACAAACTCTGTGAAATGATTTGTGAAAATAACGTATCCGCAGTAATAGATCTATATGAATTAAAAATGCATGAGCGGATCTTGTTTGTAAGGAGGTTTCTTGAAAAGCTGATTAATCTTCCTAAAAAGTATTGGACTTCTAAATTATGTGTGATCGATGAAGCTCATTTATTTTGTCCGGAGAAAGGTAAAGCTGAGAGCGCTGACGCTGTAATAGATATATGTACCAGGGGAAGGAAAAGGGGTATATGCGCTGTGTTAGCAACACAGAGGCTATCCAAATTAAATAAAGATGCAGCAGCTGAGCTGAAGAATAAATTAATCGGTAATACCGGGCTTGATATTGATATGAAGCGTGCCTCTGATGAGATCGGATTTAATTCCAAAGATGAATATAATTCATTAAGGCAGCTGAGTACCAGAGAGTTTTATGCTTTTGGCCCTGCAATAAGCAATCAAGTAGAAAAAGTATTTATAAAAGATTGTGCAACATCATTTCCGACACGTGGAGGATTAAGTGAGGTCCCTAAACCCAGTACAAAGGTATTAAAAGAGTTTGATAAGTTTAAAGATCTCCCTCAGGAAGCGGAGAAAGAATTAACAACATTAGCCGATTATAAAAAGGAGCTGGGTAATGCAAAGAGAGAGATCACTAAATTAAAGAACCTTCCCGCAGCAAGAGAGATCACTGATGAAATGATAGTTTCCCATCCTAAGTTTCTTCAGCTCGAGGCTGAATTAAAATCACATTATAACCTTAAGGTACCTCAATTAAAAAAAGATTTCCAAAAGCAAATTACTGAAGTATTTAATGAGGTATCAAAACAGATCAATTTATCAAGGGATGAGCTCCTTTCCTTTTCTAATGATTCATTTGAATTATTCAAAGAAGGACCTCAAAAGGAAAAATGGAAGGAAAGTACCCAGGGTAAAACGATAGAAAGAATTTCGATCAATGATAATAAGAAATCTTTTAATCCTCCTGCTATTCCAAATATTGATAGTGAAAAGAAATTAGGGCGCTGTGCACGTGCTATACTTCAGTTTGTTGCTTCGTATCCGGATAGAGTTTTTTCAAAGGTACAGATCGGAGTGGCCACAAATTACAGTCCTAACTCCGGAGGATTCAATAATGCTTTATCTGAGCTGGGTGATCTCATACAAAGAGATAGCGGCCGTATCCGGGTAAACCTTGATTCAGATTATCCGGCTGTATTAGGGAATTATACGGTGCAGGATTACAATGCCAGGACCTTTCTTAATAAGTTGGGTAAATGTGCCAGGGAAATTTATACAGTACTTCTTGATAATCCTGATATTGAATATTCTAAAGAAGAACTAGGAGAGCTGACAAACTACAGCGCAAACTCCGGAGGGTTTAATAACTCCCTCAGTACATTAAACACACTTGAATTAATAGATCGTAATAACGGCATAATTAAACTTAATCCAGAATTAAAAGAATTATTGTAGTGAAGGTGACTGAAGAACATAAAGATAAATTATCGGAGCTCCTTAAAGGAAAGAATCTACTTAACAGCTGGGAGCAGGGCTTTATTAATTTCATTAATGAAAATAATATTGAGTTTGCTAATCCTGAGCAGCTGAGTAAAATAGATATAATCTACAAACGATATCAAAAAATTGTAAACCGTGGACATAAAACAAGCGAGAGTAATAGCTGAAGGTGTGAAGAATTTATTAGCTCCTTTTTGTGAGCGCATAGAGATCGCTGGAAGTATCCGGAGAAATAAACCTGAGGTAAAGGATATCGAAATTGTTTGTGTGCCTAAGGAGATTCCTTTTAATACAGATCTATTTGGATCAGTAGGGTTTGAAAGGAATCATGCATTTGTGGAGGCTGTAGGGCTATTAGGAGAGCTCCAGGAAGGCGATCCGCGTACAGGTAAGCACTTTATAATTAAGCACTCCAGGGGAATAAATATTGATATGTACACGGCCAGCCTTTTCAACTGGGGATATATTTTTATGATCCGTACCGGTCCCGCTGATTACTCCCATGATATGGCTAGATATTGGAGGTATAAAAAATATTACGGGAAGGATGGCAATCTTTACAAAGAGGGTGAAAAGGATCCTATTGAATTAAAAGAAGAATCTGATCTATACGATTTATTAAAATTAGATTTTGTGAATCCCGAAGATAGGATTAAAATTTACAAGTAAAACTCAACCAATTGAAAAAGTACTTAGAGTATTATCAACATCCGGCCAATTCATCACAGGATCCCCGCCATAAAGCATTAAGAGTACGCTTTGGATGGGAAGGCGCTGGCAGGTATTATGCGCTCCTAGACCTTATTGCCTCAGCCGATAACTGTAAACTAGATCTAAGTAAGTCATTTAACATCAGCTCAGCTGCTTCTGATCTAAGCATGACATTAGATCAGTTCAACGAGTTTATAGAATTTCTATGCTCAGAAGATTGTCAACTTCTGATCTGTGAAAATAACCATGTCACAACTCCGGAGATCCAGGAAACATTTACCAAAGTAATGTATGATCGTGAGAAAGCAAGAGAACGGAAAACGAAGGCAGGAGGAAGTAAACCCGAAAATTCCGATAGTTCGGATGAAGATTCCAAAAGTTCGCCCGAACTTTCTAAGAAAGTAAAGCAAAGTAAAGGAAAAGAAAATAAAGATAATGAATCGGCTTCCGCCGATTTCGTCGATGAATTGATATTGATCTTCCAGCATGAATTTAAAAAGAGCAGGGGAATTGACTATGAGAGCGAGCCTGAAACTAGGAGCAAGTATATGAAAAATGGAAAGGACCGGAAGAATATGGCTCAACTCCTCAAAATCTTCAAATCTAAGAATCCTGATATGGATTCAGACGGTATCAAAAAGCTTTTCACCGGATTTTTTAAAGACGCTTTGTTGATAGATAATCAATTTTATGCAGATATCAGTATTTCAAAACTTAATTCACACTTAAATGGGTACAAGCAATCAATTAACAACCTCAGAAAAGACAGAAGAAATCAAAAGTCCGGTCCATCTAGGAACGGATCTCACAGCAGCAAATCTGAAGAAAACATTCAGGCAGCTAAAGAATTCCTATCCAACAGCGATTGAAATAAAATGGGATAAAGTAGAGATCACTGCTGCATTTACTAAGCTGATTAATTCCAGGGATGAAAACTTTAATGATTATAACTTGGGAGATTGGCTTGAGTATTGGAGAACAGAAGGATATTCAACTGATGATGTAGTAGAAATGCTTACTCTGGCAATAGAGCTTCCGGCATATGCAGGTTATAAATTAACGATTGGCAGTGTAATTAGTAACTGGAAAAAGGAAACAGGAAAAGCCCGGCCATGGGATTGGGCTCAGTTTAAAAGGATGTTTCTTGTCTTTTGTAAGCATGATATCGAATTATTTAGAGAGGCATATAAATTGATTACCGGTCTTGATCTTCCTAAAAAGAATGATAGAGAGAAAATAAGTAAGGTCATATTAGATCATATCGCTGAAAGGAATGATGAAAATTTTATTAAGAAGGAGATCGAGCAAAGGCAGGAAACGATCGATTTAAGAAAGCAGCTGATAGAAGAAAATGAAAAGCTTTCAGAATTACAAAAGGAATTTATTAATGAAAGGATCAAAGAAGTATATGAGCTGATATATTATGATCTTCTTAAAGTATTATTCCCCTTATTCAGCAAATATAAGAATACCGGTGAGTTTGAGGAAACAATAGCAAAGTTCTTTAAAAATATAAATATCGATCACTACCTGGATCAACTTCGGATTATAAAAAAGTTTACATGACGGTTTCACGTGAAATATACGATGGTGAGAATGCGGACCTGGTGAGATACAAAGAAGATGGAAGATTTTGGGGCGGAGGCCGTTTAGTTAGATCGACATTCTGGGACGCGGCTTGTAATAATTTTCACCTAGGATTACATATGCAGCAGGATCTTCTGGATCATATTGAAAGCAAAGATCCCGGGACTGATCCTGAAAAATTAAACTATTCTGAAATAAAGGAGTACTGCCGGGACATATTCAAATATGAAGATGGCCTGGGAGCTGTATATAAAAATGCTTTACCAAAATCTAAAACTGTAGAATATGGAAAATGAAGAATTAAAAGGGGTTAAACTCAAATTTATTGAAGATAAATCTTCAAAAATTGATACACCAGTTATTACATTCAATGCTGGTGGAGTTCGAGGAGGTGAAAGTTTAAATTTTCGTAAAGCCACATTAACAGTAATGGGGCTCGAAAATGATAAATCAGCATTTATAAAAATTGCTCATAATGAAAGAGATAGTACAGATAAAAGATTATTTTTAAGGATCGTTGAAAAAGGCACAAAGGACGCTTTAAGCTTAAGAATTAATCAAAGTCATGCGAAAGTACATATTACTAAACTTAAAAATCAGTTTAGGTTTCCAAATGAAGGATATTGTGAATGGCTTTTAACTGAATCGAAGCTTGATGGGGAAAAAATATATATTGGCACACCAGTTGAAGATCCGCATCCATTAGGCAAATCACCGGCGAAAGATATCGGAGGAAAATATAATAGTGAATCATTTAAAGCATTGAAAAAGATGTCAGATATCCAAAGAGCTCAATGGATGGAGAGAGAGGAATTTGTTAAGGCTAAAGATTACCCACGGCCTGAAAATGGAAATTATAAGGATCAGGTTTGTATTTTCTATCATACTTCAGATGGTTTTATTCGCGGTAGAATTAATTATAGGAGAGCTGGAACTCTACAAGTAGTAGATATGGATGATATCCTGCACAGTTGGAATCAGGATTATGTTTGGATAAAGGTAGATAAATGAAATCGCACGATCTAAGTAAATCTGATATCAGGATTATTGATGAAGATCAGGAGCTGTATGTTGAGATCACCGGTACTCATCAGGAAACGATCGAGGAGGGTGATGAAGTTACAATAATAAGAAACGGATTTGAAATCTTATATACTGTTAATTATATTTCTTATGATGAAGAAACTAATAATTTAAAAGCAGGTTTATTATATTTGAAGAAAAAATAACTTATGGAAGCAATATTTAAACCAAAGATTACAAACCTGGGTGATGATAAATATAAATTTATTGATATTGATGATAATGAAATTAATGTAGATCTAAAAGCCCCGGGATGTCTAATA
>CALGOI010000312.1 GCA_937959065.1 uncultured Ignavibacteriota bacterium
ATTCTATAAGATTTATAAATAATTTATCATACTTATAAATGATATTATTATTTACAACGTCTGCAAAAAAACTATTATCCATTCCATACTCTATACCCAATTCCTTTTTAACATTTCCGGAACCTAATCTTTTACCGTCCCACTTCTCATGGAAGGGGTCTTTTTTTTGAACAAACAATAATTCTTTTACTAAAGACTCTTTTCCGGAATTAGTATCCTTAACTTTGACACCTGCAGGGGCTAGAATCAAAATCGAATTAGGTTCATCAAAACCTGTTAAATAATAAAAATTCCTGTTCTGTTTAAATTTATAAGATACATCGTGGGACTTATTTCGCAATGAATTAGAAAGAATTATGGCAATGGACTCCTTTCCGATTTTTCTCATCAACAGATCACGCCTGGATTTATGAAATTTAATTTGTTCTTTATTCATTTTTTTAATCGTCAAAAGTTTCTTTGTAAACAGAAAATTCTTCTATCGGAATCGGGTAATCTCCAGTAAAGCATGCTGTACAATACCCTGTCTTTTCTGTATTATACGGGACAGATTCCAAAAGTTTCTCAGTGGATAAATAATCTAATCGATCCACCCCAAGTTCTTCCTTCATACTTTCAATATTCCCGTGGTGCTGATTAGCAATAAGCTCATCTTTCGATGGAAAATCCATTCCATAATAGCATGGTGAAATAATAGGAGGAGAAGATATTTTAAGATGTATCTCTTTTGGCTTAGCTTTTTTTATTAACTCGACTAATAATTTAGAAGTTGTTCCTCTTACAATTGAATCATCAACGACCACAAGCTTTCTGTCCTCGAGAACCCCTCGTACGATGTTAAATTTAGTTTTGACTTTCATTTCCCTCTTATCCTGTCCGGGTTGTATGAAAGTTCGCCCTACATAGTGATTCCTTATTAAACCGATCTCTATCTTTACATCTTTATTTGTTTTTAAAGACTCATCATAATACCCTAATGTTGCAGTATTAGATGAGTCCGGAACATTAATAATGGCTACCCTTTTTTCTTCATTGCTGCTGTTTTCATCTTTATGAGGAGCCGGATGTTCTACAGCGAGATTCTGTCCTATCTTTCTTCTTACTTTATCCACCTTTTCTCCGAATACCATACTATCCGGTCTTGAGAAATAAATATATTCAAATATACAGTGTTTATATTGAGGGACTCTATCAAGATAAAGAGATTTTAGCTGACCTGTTCTGATGCTATCATCATCAACAATAATAACTTCTCCCGGTTCAACATCCCTTATATATTCAGCACTTATAATATCAAATGCTGTCGATTCCGAAGCAAATACAATACTGTCATCAAGTTTACCCATGCATAACGGTCTTACACCGTGGGGATCTCTTACTGCAATTAGTTTATCGTCAGTTAAAAGACAAATCGAATAAGCGCCTTCAACCTGTGAAAAAGCATCCATTATTCTGTCTTCAAGTACGTCTTCATTACTTTTGGCTATTAAATGAAGGATTACTTCAGAATCGGTCGTTGTCTGGAATATCGTGCCTTCATTGATCAAACGGTTCCTTATGGATTTTGTATTGGTAAGATTCCCGTTGTGTGAAAGCGCAAGATTTCCATATTTATAATTGACCTTAAATGGCTGAATGTTCGTTTTATTATCAGCTGCTCCCGTTGTAGAATACCTATTGTGCCCAATAGCTGCAGTACCTTTCAAAACATCCGTTAAAATTTTGTAATCCCTGAAAACCCTTGTAACAAGACCAAGTCCTTTTTTCATGTTAAAGGCATACTTATTCTTGTGTGCTAAATATTCTGATGTTACAATACCCGCTGCCTCCTGCCCTCTATGCTGTAATGCATGAAGTCCGTAATAAGTCATTATGGCAGCTTCAGGGTGATTGAAAATCCCAAATACCCCGCAATTAGAGTGAATAGATTTAGTCTCTAATAATCTATACTCTTCCTCAAGGTTTTTAATTATTTTCAATTTTATATTATTTTGTTTTTACTCTAATATGATTTGAAAAAATCCAAGCCTTACGGTTTATCCACGCTTCTACTCTGTAATTTCCAGGTTCATTTATGTCTCGAATCGAATTAAAATCTGAAAGCTCATCTATCAATTTACCATCTTTTAAAAACTTTATCCTGGCTTTTTGAGGTAAATACGTCTTAAATGTTATTTTTTTCCCGGAATCCCGATCGATTATTATCTCATCACCCATATTATAGATAATACCATCATACTCAGCTATAAATCTGAATCCCTTAGCATTCCCGTGATAATAATTAGCAATGAAGCTCCTACCCTCTTTTATTGCATTCAAAACAAGCTGTTTCCCTTCTGAATAGTTATCCTGGTCATCCTTTTTTAGTTCTTTGTCTATTAGCACATGCATTCTAATAGATTTAAACAAAATTTTATAAGGGAAAATTTCAAATTCGAAGCCCATTACATTCTGTTTATGTGCGTGCGCATCTATACTGCCAATTGCAACTACTTTTCGTTCTTTATTTTTCTCGTCCCACAGCTTGACCGCTTCTTCATTTGGGGCAATAATGGATTTTAAAGGATGCAAAAATCTGTTAAACTTATTATCATCAGTCAGTCCTTCTGTCCATTCACTCATGTGATTCCAGATTTCTATCCCATGATAATCGTCACATTCCCAGTCAGTCCATGGATATGGAGGAAAATTTTCAAGGTTTTTTCTTTTTTCGAATGGATGAGCAATAAAGCCAAAACCTCCGGCTTCTTTAATGTCCCGTACATAATCTTTGGCTGATTTAATATTTCCGAGGTCACCATCAGATAAAAGTTCGTACGATCCAATAAGTTTATCCATTCCAAGAGTAACATAATGGTTCTTATTCTTCTTGTCGTTAACTTCATAACCTACTATTAACATTGTTCCGTTATGATACTTTTCATAACCTTCATCCTTTGCTTTCATTGTGTTATGATCAGTGAGGATTATAAAATCGAGATTGACCTCATTCGCTGCTTTAATGATTTCTTCTACAGTTCCCGAACCGTCAGAATATCTCGAATGCATATGTACTGAACCTGAATATTCGTAAATCATTTAAAACTTTTTAAGAATTTAATTAATGATGTCCCCAGAAAATATTTACTATCCAAACTACTAAAATGAGAAGGAACACACTTCCCCAGAATAGTTTATGATTAAGTATCTTTATTTTATAATTTAATAAACTTGCTAATAAAATCACCGCTAAAACTAACGCAATTAAAGGAAAAACAATAACTGAAAGAGGATTATAATACATCCCTGAGGAAATATTAAATTCTCTGAATTCGTTGTAACTCCTGGTCATTCCGCATAACGGGCATGGAATCCCTGCTATGTTCAACATAATACAGGTGCTCTCCTGTCTTTCAAAAAGATGATTCCCTTCAAATAAATTTTGAACTATTTCAAGTGGAGTAATAGTGAATACCGTGAATCCAAACAAAATTATCCCTAATATAATTAACCGGATTTTCCACGCTTCTTTCGAACTTACTTTTTCAAATGTTAGAACATTCACAATGTTTGTGTCGGTTGTCTTCTCTTAAATAGGCTTACAGCAAGTAATCCGCCAATTGCTCCAAACAACGGGTAAATTATCATATAAATGAATAATGAAACAATTGTAAGAGTTGGAGAAAATCCGTACTGATTAATTTCGTCGTTGAAGTAATCCATCCCCTTATAAAACTCCGGGGATAATTGAACACCTAATTTCTCCAGCTCGGTCGTCATTTCAATAAATAAATTGGTTTCCGAATATAGCTGGTATAAGAGTAAAACCCCGGTATATATTACAGCAGTAACAATACCACTTAAAATTCCTATCATTACTCCATCTTTATACTCAATAAAACCATTTACTTTTTTCAGATCATTGTTGTAAAAATAAGCACCGGCAAATCCCCCAATTATCACTCCGGCACAGCAAAATAAATTAATTAGGCTAAGAATCGGAGTGATTGAAAGCAGAGTCATAACCAAGGCAGAGATAAAAACCGCTTTTAATTTATTGGGACTATTGTTCATTCTTAACTATGTCGTTTGAGTCTTTGACAAGGTTTTTCGAATCGTTTTTCAGAAATGAAGCAACCTCAAAAGTAAAATTTATAAATCCTGGTATTATATAAAATGCCAGTACAAATCCAAGAACTCCTCCCGATATTGAACGAGTAAGATAAGTATTTTTCAATACATCCATTAAGTCTAAACTCACATCAGCAACCATTACTATACATGCTGCAACCAGGAACCAAATACTCGGTAGCTTCACATTTGTAATCTTTCTGGTAAAAGGATAAACCAGAGTACCCAGAAGAAATGAAAAATAAATTGTTGTACATCTTGAGCAAACAGCAAACTTTTCCCCAAATAAAATAAATGATCTAAGTTCTTCTTGATGACATGTTGGAGAATAGAATATATACATGAAATAACCGATTTCAGACAGTATACCCCCAGTTGATACCAAAAGAGGTGTAAGTAATATAAAAAAACACCATATACTTACTAAAAGAAGCGTAACTATATATACTTTTTTGGCAAAGTCAATTCGAAGATGGGAATTGCTCATAAGCGGCTGATTATGAGTTAAATTAACTAAATTTAAAGAATTATGAAGTGTATTAATCAATATTCATATGATGATGTTAAGTATTTGTAAAAATAATGTAATCAACTTTATTAATAATTGAATTTGTTTGTTGATTTTATATTCATAGTTTTGCATATTCGCAAAAATAACAGGTTTATAAGTTAAATTATTAAAAAAATCCCGTTCTAAATGAAAATCAACATCACCTCTCGCCATTTCAAAGCTCATGATTCTTTACAAGACCATATCACTGATAGATTAAACGAATTGGAAAAGTATAATGAGCAAATCCTTTTTGCAGACGTTATTTTATCATTTGATAAACCACCTCATGAACTGAAACACTGCGAAATAATCCTAAAACTGAGAGATAAATTACTCACTTCCAAAGAAAGTTCTGATGATTTTACAAAGTCAGTTGATTTAGCTATGGAAAAAGTTGAAGTACAAATTCAGAAGTATAAAGATATAAATAAGACCCAAAAGCATTCTAATAAAGAAGTTTATAAATCAATTTAAAAAACAATAGTTAATTGAGCGAAAGATTTAACGATCTTAAAGAGATTAAAAAAGATTTGATCTCTGTTGATTTTTTTTATAATGAATGCAAAGACCGGTTTAATATTAAAAAGATCTCTGCTAATGACATTAACCCAAAAAAGTCAATTGTAGAGAAAGATATTCATAGACCGGGACTTGCCTTGTCGGGATACTTTGGTGTTTTTACTTATAAAAAAGTTCAGATATTTGGTAATACCGAGATTGAATTTATAAACGATCTTTCACCGGGGAAAAGAGAGCAATCTCTCGATAAATATTTTTCATATGATATTCCCTGCATAGTTATCACAAACAACAACAAAGCCCCTTCTGAATTACTTGCAAAAGCAGAATCTAATAATATTCCAGTTTTTTCAACACCACATCCAACTACAAAAATTGCATATTTTATAAGTGATTTCCTTGATGATCAGTTTTCACCTCAAGCTGTAGTGCACGGGTCATTTGTTGATGTTTATGGAGTCGGACTTTTATTTGTAGGGAAATCGGGAATTGGAAAGAGTGAAATTGCATTAGATTTAATAGAAAGAGGGCACAGGCTTGTCGCTGATGACGTTGTTATTATTTCGAAAAAGCAGGAGAATATACTTATTGGATCGGGTACTTCACTGGTAAAGCATTTCATGGAGGTCAGAGGCTTGGGTATTATAGATGTAAAATCAATTTTTGGTATCCGTTCTATAAGATTTCAGAAAAGAGTAGAAGTCATTGTGGAACTTAATCTTTGGGACCCAAGCAAAGAATACGAACGAACCGGATTAACATCTTCTCAATCAAGTATCCTGGGTATCGATACTGAACTTATTAAATTACCCATTTTTCCCGGCAAGAATATTACTGTTATCTCTGAAGTAATTGCATTAAATTACCTGTGTAAACACTATGGTTATGACCCAGCTAAAGAACTACAAAGAAGATTGTCGGATAAAATTAAGACAAATACAAGTAAAGAAAATAATAATTTAAATAAAATACTCGAGAGAAATATCGAATATTTTGAACATGATTTTGAATAAATTTAATATCTAAATAAAAAAGGAATTTTGTCATGAAAAAGGTTTCTTTATTAATCGTTTTATTAATGGTCTCTGTTTTCCTATCGTCCTGTGGAAGACAAAAAAACCAGGAAAATGAAAATAGTGAAGTCTCAAACATTGAGACTCCCCTGATGCCGCCGGATACATCCGGAGCAGTTCAGGGTGACTGGGTTATCCAACAAGAACTTGCTGATGCCGAAAAATTGAATCCACTGGTTTCAAGTGACGCTACTGCTACTGAAATCACCAACTATATTTTTGAAGGGCTTGTCAGAGTGAATAGAGAAACATATGAACTTGAACCTGTAATTGCTAAAGCTTTACCGGAAGTAAGTGAGGATAAACTTACTTACACTTTTGATCTTAAAGAAAATGTTACTTTCTCCGACGGTTCCCCTCTAACCGGTGAAGATATTATTTTTACTTTAAAGATAATTAAAAATCCATTCACAGATGCTCAATCATTAAGAAATTATTTTCTTGATATGCAAAAAGCGGAATTAGTCGATGGCAATCCATTTAAAGTAAGATTTACAATGGCTAAACCATACTTTAAAACAGATTATTCATTTGAGGACTTAAAAATTGTACCTAAACACATTCTAAATAAAAACGGACTCGCTGATAAGTTCACATTTGAAGACCTAAACCAGGCTTCTCTATCACCGGACCCAAAGAAATTTGCTGACATGCAGGTCTTTGCAGATTTTATAAACTCACAAGAGGTTTCCAGAGATCCAAAGTACGTAATCGGCAGCGGGCCTTACAAACTTGATAAATGGGTAACTGGTCAATCAATAACTCTTGTTAGAAACGAAAACTACTGGGATAAAGTAAATATTCCTCAGTACCCAAATAAATTGATATTTAAAACAATCCAGGATCAGACTGCAGCTATTACAGCTTTAAAAAATGGTGAAATTGATAATATGAATGTAATTAAGAACGATGATTTTGTTGAAGCTCTCAAAAATCCTGAAGATTTTAAACTTAAGAAATATCTTGTTGGAAGGCCAACATATGCCTATATTGCCTGGAACCAAAAAAGCCCCCTTTTCTCCGATAAAAAAGTTAGATTGGCACTATCTCATTTAGTAGACAGGAAAACTATTATCGATAAATTATTATATGGGCTTGCTGTTCCTATTCAATCACATATTTACTATAAAAGTGATGAGCTAAATTCCAACCTTGGACCAATAGAGTATGACCCTGAAAAAGCAAAGCAATTACTTAAAGAAGCAGGTTGGGAAGATACAAATGGTGATGGTATTCTTGATAAAATGATAAATGGTAAAAGAGTAGATTTCAAGTTTACATTTACTAACAATCAGAACCCTCAAAGAAAACAAATAGTATTAATTATTATTGATGCATTGAAAAAAGTTGGGATTCAGGCTGATATACAGGACTACGAATGGTCGGTTTTCCTTGACAAACAATCAAAACATGAATACGATGCAACATATGGAGGCTGGGTGTTAGGAGACGGACCATCTGATCCATACCAGATCTTCCATTCATCACAGGCAAATGACGAAGGGAGTAATTATATAAGCTACAGCAACCCTGAAAGCGATAAAATTATCGAACAACTAAGAGTAGAATTTGATCCTGAAAAAAGAAAAGAGCTTATTTTGAAATGGCAGGAAATTATTTACGAAGACCAGCCTTATACTTTTTTATGGTCACCGGTCAGCAAGTATGCAACTAGTGAAAGATATCGTAATACAAGATGGTATGCACATTCTTACCCGCATAAAAGTAATGAATGGTGGACTACTGCATCCGACAGGAAATACAAAGAGTAATTTAAAATAAACATTAACCTTTTAAATGGGAACATACGTCTTAAAAAGGGTTTTACTGTTCATCCCAACTTTTATTGTAATTACGATAATTACTTTCCTTATTTGCAGGTTAGCCCCCGGTGACCCGGTAGAAATGAAAGTAGGTGGTAATACTCAGGAAGGCATGTCTGCCACCGGCAAGAATGTTATTAACGAACAGGCTAAAAAATTCTATAGGGAAAAATTCGGGCTGGATAAGTCCCTCCCTATGCAGTATATCATATGGATGGGAAACATGATGCAGGGAGATTTTGGGAATTCATTTAAAGACGACAGACCGGTAATTGATAAAATAATTGAGCGGCTGCCTGTTTCAATTAGTTTACAGCTTGCTTCTTTTATTATTATTTATTCAATAGCCATTCCACTCGGTATTTTGAGTGCAGTAAAACAAAATTCATTTGCCGATAAATCATCAACCGTAATTTTGTTTATTCTTTATTCATTACCCAATTTCTGGGTAGCAACTCTGGCTATTGTATTCCTGGCTAATTCTGAATATATAAAAATTTTTCCCACCTCTGGTATTCAGTCCCTGACATATGATTATATGAGCTTTTTTGGGAAAATCTGGGATCGCATCTGGCATTTTATACTGCCGGTTACAGTATTGAGTTTGGGCAGTTTCGCATTTCTTTCTAAGCAAATGAGAAGTTCAATGCTTGAGGTTATAAGACAGGATTACATAAGAACCGCAAAGGCAAAAGGATTATCTGACAGAAAAGTAATTTATAAACATGCTTTAAGAAATTCATTGATCCCGATATTAACTATTTTGGCAGGTATTTTACCGGCTATGGTCGGAGGAAGTTTTATTATTGAAACTATTTTCTCTATTCCCGGAATTGGATAACTTGGAATTCAGGCAATATATGACAGGGATTACCCCTTAATAATGGCACTCCTGGCAATTGTGTCCGTTTTAACTGTTGTAGGAATTTTAATTGCCGATATACTATATGCAGTGGTTGACCCAAGAATTGCATTCAATAAAAAATCATCGTAAAAAAGTTTAATAATGCCGGATAATAACCCAACTGAAATTCACGAAAGGACAGATATTCCGCAATCCGAAAAGGATGTTCTTGAGAAAAAGAAGAAAGAATATCATAAACAGGACCAAGGCGGTGATTCCTATACACAACTGGTAAAAAAGCAGTTCAAGAAAAATAAACTCGCGGTATTCTCTGTTTATGTTGTAATTTTTCTAATAGTAGTAGCTATCCTGGCTGATTTTCTTTCGTATGCCAAACCACTTTACGTGGAATATAATAACGAAACTTATTTCCCTGTTTTTAAAGATTATATGGTAGATTTAGGATTAACTAAATGGGATCCCCCGGAATTGTACAACGTTGACTGGAAAGACCTGGATGATGCGGGTAAATTGCAGTCAGTGGTTTGGGCTCCTGTTCCATATGGACCAAATGAAATTGACTTAACCGCTCGCCTGATGAGTCCTGGTGGCGACCATTATCTGGGAACTGACGGAATTGGCAGAGATTTGTTAGCTGGTCTAATTCATGGCTCAAGGATTTCTCTTTCGGTAGGTATTGTTGCAGCAGGAATTGCAGTTATTATAGGTATTGTACTTGGTGCTCTGGCCGGTTATTATGGTGGGACAGTAGATATTATTATATCAAGGTTTATTGAAATTATGCTCAATTTCCCTGTATTCTTTCTTATAATTGTAATTGTTGCTATTTATGGTTCTAGTATATGGTATGTAATGTTTGCAATTGGTCTTACTACCTGGACTACAGAAGCAAGGTTGATTAGGGGTGAAATTCTTAAAGTACGAAATATGGAGTATATCCTGGCAGCAAACTCAGTGGGATTACCAAATAGTAAAATTATTTTTAGGCATGTTCTTCCGAACTCAATCGCCCCAGTGCTGGTTTCTGGAGCTTTTGCAATTGCTGGAGCTATAATTCTTGAGGCTGGTTTAAGTTTTTTGGGAGTAGGAGTAAGTGCTACAACAGTTACATGGGGATCGCTTGTAAATGAGGGCAGAACCGCCACAGATGCGTGGTGGCTAGCTATATTTCCAGGATTGATGATCTTTATTGCTGTTGTGTCATATAATCTAATAGGAGAAGGTCTGAGAGATGCTCTGGATCCGCGCTTAAAAGATTAAAAAAACGATTGACAACGTCGGGAACTTATTTTATATTTGTTGTCTTAAATCATTATAAGTAATACTTATATTAAGTAATATTAAATTTTTTATACTGAAGGAGAAAATCAATGGTTTGGACATTGGAGCTGGCATCTTACCTCGATGATGCACCATGGCCTGCAAATAAAGAAGAATTGATAGATTACGCAATTAGAACTGGTGCACCTAAGGAGGTCATCGAGAATTTAGACGACCTTGAAGACTCAGATGAACCATATGAAAGCATTGAAGAGATATGGCTTGATTATCCCACTGATGAAGATTTCTTTTATGATGAAGAAAGCAAGGACTTTTAGATTTCTAATTTTTTAAACACTATAAAGACCCTGCAGTCTCATCTGCCGGGTCTTGTTTTTTATCTAAGATAACCATGAAAATTTTCTTTCTTCTAATTCTTTATTGCTTGTTATTACCATCGATATCGTTCTCCCAGGATAACGAAGATGAAGAAGAAATGCCCGACCTTACATGGCAAGTTTCCGATATCAAATTCTCTTTCAAAAAAACTAAATCATTTAAAGATGAGGAGCTTAGCAATATTATTGCTGCTACTCCGGGATCCGACCTGAATATTAATACTATCATCAATGATGTTATTACCCTAAAGAAGTTTTACTTTGATAACGGGTTCTTTAACGCAATTATTGATACCGTATTAAATTATAATTATAATGACCGGGAAGTGGTCATCGTTTATACTATCATTGAAAACGAAAGAAGCCGAATCAACTCTCTAGTGTATTCCGGACTAGATTCAATACCGGGTTCATTGAATGATTCCATTTTTGGACGTACTGCACAAATTTCTCCCGGGGAATTTTATTCAAGGGCTAAAATAAACCTGGAGATTGCTAGAATTCTAAATATCCTTCAGAATAACGGATATGCATACGCGAAAAAACAAGAAGTGAAAGTAGCTAACATTTTTTCCACTAATCCTAATATTGCGAATAAGGTCGATATTGAAATGTTCTTCAATACGGGGAATCTTTATTATTTTGGGAATACAAATGTAAAAATATCTAAGAATAAATATGATATAACTCAAAGCTATATCAAAAGAAATCTAGAATACAAAGAAGGAGATATCTACAGCAGGAGAAAAATTGAAAGTTCCCAAAGAAAGATCCTATCCAACGCAATTGTAGAATCTGCTGCATTTAATATTGACAGTAATAGCTCGGGTGATAACCTGGATATAAATGTTAACATTTCAATAAGGAACAAATATGAAGTAACTCCCGAAATTCTTGGATACCAGATTGATAACAGATTCTATGGAGGCCTAGGAGTCTCCTTCTATGACAGGTTCTTCTTAAGCGGGAGTAGAGTATTTAATGTTTCACTCAGAGCACTTGCTAATTCAGTAGCTTACAACCGGCTGGAAAATACTGCCCAGGTATCAGAATCTTATTTGTTTGGAAATCCTAATTTAGCTGGAAATCTAAGATTTGATCTAAATTTTTTAAACTTAGATACAATAAATGCAATTGAAGTATCAGGAAAGGCAAGCGTTACTTATGATCTTCCTACTTTTACTTACATTAATAGGCTGCTCTTTTCTTCGGAAGTCACAGATCAAAATGTTACTGTTGAACTCCCTTCCCTTAATAATGCTAAGGGCAAACAAAGAACACTTATTTCAACTCTAAGCGCTTCAGCTCTTCATCTTGGAGTTGATGACCAGGTTTTCCCGACCAGAGGTCTTAATCAAACTTTTACTGCGCAGGAAGGTGGGCTGATCGGAAGACTTTTTGAGAGTCTTTTTGATGTAAATGTTTATAAGTTTGCAAAGTTCACCGTTTCAAATGATCTATTTTTTAATTTTTCAAGTAATCCTCAATCAACATCTGTTCTCGGCACAAAACTTGATCTTGGTATTCTTATAGAGACAGGTGATAACCCCGAAGAACTTATTGTTGATTCAACTTCAAGTGAATTATCTGTTACAATATTCCAGGCACCTATTGACCTGCTATTCACGGCAGGAGGAAGTACTAATAACAGAGGATGGCGAGCAAATACGCTAGGATTTGTCCCTAATCAGGAACAGGGGGGTAAATTTTCTATAGACGGTTCAATTGAACATCGTCTTAGACCATTTATAAATTCGGATAATCAATTAATTAAAGATCTCGGATTTGTTTATTTTTTGGATTATGGAAACGTTTGGGAAAATGTAAGTGATTTCAAAATAAATCAAATAGCAATGTCTACAGGATTTGGAATTAGATATTATACAATAATAGGCGCTGTCCGGTTGGATCTCGGTCTAAAACTGTATGACCCTAATCCCGGTCCGGTAGGAGTTACAAAATGGATTTTCCAGAGTGGAGCAAACCTTAACGATAAATATAATATCCAATTTGGGTTGGGGAACACTTTCTAATGTTTAACAATGTAATTGGGCAACAACGTGTAAAAAAGATCCTCACTAATATTCATAAAAGTGAGAGACTATCCCATGCTTACATCTTCCATGGTAAGGAAGGAATCGGAAAAGATGCTATGGCAATTGAGTTTTCTCGTTTAATTAATAACGAAAGTCCTGAAACAAATATTTTCCATACTGAATATTTTAACTTTATAACTTCCCTGCCGGCTGGTACCGGAGATGCCGGTGAGAATAGTGACCCCCTGCTCGGACTTGACAAAAAAGACTTTGATGTTTATAGGTCTGAAATGGAAAACAAATCTGAGGACTTTTACCATAAAATTAATATACCCAAAGCAAATAATATCCGGATTGACAGCATTAGGTTTATAAAAAGAAAAATCTACCTTACAGGCCGGGAAAACAAAAAGAAGATCTATGTAATATCAGATGCAGATAAAATGAGCCAGGAAAGCGCTAATGCACTATTGAAAATTCTTGAAGAGCCACCTAAGAATTCCTTGCTTATTTTAACGACTTCGCGGATTAATTCACTACTTCCAACAATAATAGGAAGATGTCAGCTAATAAAATTCGATGATATCTCACTTGACGATTTAACGAACTATATCAACAAAACTTTTAATGAAATCTCAAGTGAAGAGGCTGCCCTCTATGCTTCTCTTTCAGACGGTAGTATATCAGCATGTAACGCTTTAATCGAGAATGATACACTTGAATTCAGAGAAAGTATGTTAAACTTATTGGCCGCGGCACTTTCTGGAAGATCACTATTACTGGGAGATGAAATAGACTATATTATTTCAATGAAAAGCAAAAGCGCATTGAAGCAATACCTTTCAATAATGTTGTTATGGTTTTCCGACCTGGTATTGAGAGACTCGGGTTCTGTTGATTTTATTGCAAACAAAGATAAGATAGATAGATTGGATAAATTTAATTCAAAATTTGAATTTGATTATTACGATGTGATATTAAGTATTGAAGATGCAATTCGTGAAATTGATATGAACGTAAATCAGGAGTTGATATTATTTAATCTTATTTACAAGCTTAAAGCAATAATAAATCCGCTTAAAACCGGATAAATAAATTATCAACACTCCAAGTTCCTCTCACCTTTAGATTTCTTGAGTATACTATAAACCTCTCCGAAGGCTTAAATGGATTTATTGAACCTCTAAAAAATTCTCCGTCATTATTTTCGTCAATAAATGCAAAAACTGTGTACTCGCCTTCAGCTACATTTGCAAAATTAAATGCCACATCCCCTTCCATCTTTTTAGAATAATAAACGAACTTATTATTATTCTTGTATAATCTAACATAAACAGATGCCTCAGGAAAAATTACATTTTGAACACTTCCTGAAACTTTACCTGTGCTGCTCTCTTCTATAACCGAAAATTTTAACGAATATAGGTATCGCAATGATGTACTCAATAAATTTATTTCTGCTATTAGATTTGACCCAAATCTAAATCTGTTCACAGGAAATACCTCTAGCAAGGAATCATTAATCCAGTTAAGTACAGGCTGGTAAATTTCACCGGATGAAGTATCTCGTATTGAGAAATTGTTGGTTATTGTTTGTCTGCTTAATTCATTGTTTTTGAAATAATAATAAAAAGTATAATCGGGAATAATCTCTTTTGCATTATTCTTTACTGATGAATATATATAACCCATTGTATCAGCAGATAATAAACTGTAAAAATCACTGCTTCCAATCTCTACACCAAAACTCTCCGCAAGGAAATCCAGTCCTGTAACAGGAGAAGTTTGACTTATCTCTGCGTCACCGTTTGAAATATATGACTCTTCAAAGTTCTCATCCAAAAGCAGATTTCTGTCTTCATCTCTTAATGCTACAACTCTAAATAATCCATCCGGAAGATTCAAGAATTTGTAACTTCCCTCTTCATCGACCTGGGTTATAAAATCCGCTTCGTCGGTCTCCGGATCTATTGTATTATTAGCAGATGTCAAACGGTATGCCAAAATTACTATACCGGTATAATCTTCAGAATATACTTTTCCAGATAACTGTCCTTTATCAATTTGGGGGCCGGTGGAAATTGCAAATTGAATTGGCTGGTTTAATTTATTACCCCTGCGAACATCCTTTAACTCTTTTCCAATATAAAATGTGAATGTTTTGTTTTTCTCAAGTCCATCCGGGAAGTATATCTCAACACTCGTACCGCTGTAATTTATTTCATATTCAGATTTTGGTTTCGGAGATATAAACAAAGCATCAATAAAACTTCTCCTATCTATGTATTCGTCAAACTCGATTATAATTGATTTACCGCTAAAATTAGTACTGTTTGGTTTAGGGGTTATCTGGACCACTCCAGGCGGGGTCAGGTCTTCGTCACCGCCTGGTGGGGGTAATTCATTTGCGCAGGAATATAACTGCAGCGAAATAACAAATAGCAAAAGGTGTATTAATTTTTTTACCAAGAATTATCCGCTGTTTATTTTTTTATAATATTAAATCTTAACGTAACCTTTGTTCCTTTTCCGGATTCGCTCGAGTAATTTATTTTTGCTTTCATATCATCAAGCGATTTCTTTGAAATGGCCAGTCCCAATCCCATACCCGATGATTTTGTCGAAAAATTTGGTTCAAATAAATTTTCTATAACGTCTTTTTCCATTCCTATGCCTGTGTCAGTTATTTCAAAATATACATGATTCTTTTTTTGATAAGAAATCACTTCAATCATTCCATCCCCTTCAATTGCCTGAACAGAATTTTTTATCAGGTTCTGGAATACGCGGTTCATCTCCTCTCTGTCGGCTAATACAGGCATAATACTCTCATCTAGATTTGTATTAAATTTAATATTAGGATGATTGGCGTATAAAGAAATTACTTCCTTCATTGTTGCATTAAGATTCAACGCTTCATAATTTCTTTTTGGAAGTTTGGCAAAATTCGAAAACTCCGTTGCAATTCTGTTCAGTTTATCTATCTCATTAGAGATAAGCTCGTTGGTTTTTTCAAGCACCTCCGGAAATTCCGCTTTCCCGTTTTCCTTGTAAATATTAACCAAGTGTTGAATGGATAGTTTCATCGGAGTTAGAGGATTCTTTATCTCGTGCGCTACGCGCCGTGCTATATCTCTCCATGCAGCCTCTCTCTCTGCTTTTTTAAGTTCTCTCTTGGATTTCTCAAGCTCCTTTGTCATGTTGTTAAAGGATTCCACTAATCCTTGTAATTCATCTTTTGATGATACTCTTAACTGAACGTTACTTTGCCCTTTAGATAACTTATCAGTTGCTCTTTTAAGCTCAAGAATTGGTTTGGAAATTTTTTCCGTTTGTATACTTACAATTATAAGTGAAATAATTATGACAATAAAATATATCCCGAATATAAAAGTTAATCTCTCAGTCAGCTCTACATTGATCTCATTTTGTCTTTATACCAGCTGCGACGACAACATGCCAACTATATTATTCTTTGGATCTTTATATGGTTTATATGCTACGAGGTAGGAAAAACTTCCCTGGTTCTGCGTTTTAAGGAAAAGATCTTTGTTAAGGTAATTTATATTATAATTCGCTTCTGCGTCCGACCTTGTATCCAGCAGATCAGATTTATATAGCTCTTCATTCGTAGTTGATATTAATTTATTCTTTACATATAAGTTAAAATTTTTGTCTGTTCTTGATATACTCCCCTTTAAAAAATCCCTTTGAATAATACTTAAACTATCAGGATCTGAAATATCTTCATTCACTAACTGTTTCCCTTTCAAACTCTCTGATAGAATATTCAGATCGGATATTATCTGGTTCTGAAGATTAGCATCATTCTTTGTAATAATAAATCCTCTGGTATAAATGGCCAGTAAAATAATTGGTATAACCGAGACCAGGAAAAAGGAAAAGAATAACTTCTCTCGGAAGTTCAGTCTGAACTTTCTGTGTGTATAGATATAATATATCGCGAAAACTGCATACAATACAAGATATACAAATACTGCAAATATTATAAATTTCAAATAATAAAATGCAGTTATTCTAAAATCATCACGCTTTAGTGATATGGAATATATTCTTTCATATATCCCCTCTTCAGTCTCACCCGGATCAGATAATATATAGTAAGAACGGTACTTTTCATTACCGAAATTCTCAATCCTCCACTCAGACTTTTTATCACTGTTTTTTATGTATTCCTTAAATATCTCCAGTGAATTCAAACCGCTAATCGCAAGGTCCTTATTTGTTGTACTTGCAACTCTGCCATTTATATATTCTGTAAAAACCGGACGTGAGATTATCTTATCCAGAAGATTATCTTTAGTATAGTTTTTGAATATTTCCAGTGAGGATTGAAGTAAAAAATTGCGAGACTCATAACTTATACCTATAACAATATAACCAAGCAACCTGGCAAACTGTGTATTTTTTAGATCCAGCTTTTGTATCGGAGCAATCCCGGCATAAAATTTACCCTCCGAGTTTTTTACTATTGTTATATCATTCGAAATAAATGGAAGGTCTTCATTTTCTCCAAAAGTCTTC
>CALGOI010000313.1 GCA_937959065.1 uncultured Ignavibacteriota bacterium
AAGGACTCTTTCCTTAAAAAGATAATGGCAGTCCTGACAAGATCTACACCAATATCCAAAGAGCAGGATATAATGTTAAACCACGAATACGACGGGATTAAGGAATTAAATAATAGTGTTCCACCTTGGCTCAATTACATTTTCATTGGCACCCTGGTGTTTTCTATCTTCTATCTGATGCATTTTCATGTCCTGGGGACAGGAATGTCGCAGTTCGATGAATATTCTCAGGAAATGAATGCTGCTAGCATGGAAATGGAGCTGTTGATGAAGTCAGGCGCATTCATTACTGAAGAAAATGTAACAGTACTGGATGATGAAGAATCTCTTACTTCAGGTAAAGAAAGGTTTGCCAAGGACTGCTCACCTTGCCATGGTGTTAACGGTGAAGGCACGATTGGTCCTAATCTTACAGGTGATTACTAGATCCATGGTGGGACGATTAATGAAATATTTCGCACTATTAAGGTAGGAGTACCTGAGAAAGGGATGGTTGCGTGGGGTACACAGCTTAATCCGAAACAAATGCAGGAGTTAGCAAGTTACATAATGACTCTGCGAGGAACAAACCCACCTAACGGTAAAGCCCCTGAGGGAGAACTGTTCGTACCTGAAGCCAGTGGCGAAAAGAAAGATTCTAAATCTGCAGGAGATACTACTACTAATTAAACAGTCACTAAAAAATTATTGGGAAAAAGATAGTGAATGAAAATGGAAATATATAGTAAATCTACTGTAAAAGGAAAAGAAGTTTCTGAATATGCTTTCGAATACAGAGACCATCTTGCTACAATAAACGAATCCGGAAAACGAATTTGGGTTTATCCCAAAAAACCGGTTGGTAGATTCTACAATGCACGAACGTATGTTAGCTGGTTACTGCTTGGATTCCTTTTCGCTGCTCCTTTCATAAAGATTTCCGGGCACCCGTTTATGCTTCTTAACTTTATGGAAAGAAATTTTATTCTGTTCGGGATTGGATTCGGACCACAGGATTTCCATCTTTTCTTTCTTGCAATGATTACAATTATAGTATTTATTGTTCTCTTTACGGTGATATTCGGTAGAGTGTTCTGCGGATGGGCATGTCCACAGACCATATTTATGGAGATGCTCTTTAGAAAGATTGAATACTGGATCGAAGGCGATGCAAATCAGCAAAGAAAATTAAAAGCCGCCCCCTGGAGTACCGGTAAGTTCTTCAAGAAATTATCAAAAAACATTATTTTCTTCGCAATTGCATTTGTAATCGCTAATACATTCATGGCATATATAGTGGGAATCGATGAGCTATACAATATAGTCACACATCCCCCATCTGAACATCTTGCCGGATTTATTGCGGTTGTCTGTATTTCGATAGCTTTCTACGGAGTCTATTCATATTTCAGAGAACAAGTATGCACCGTCGTATGTCCCTACGGCAGGCTGCAGGGTGTACTACTCGATCAAAACACGACTGTTATTGCTTATGATTATGTCAGAGGAGAGCCAAGAGGCAAGATTAAGAAGAATGAAGAAAGAGAATACGGTGATTGTATCGACTGCAGGCAATGTGTAGATGTATGCCCGACCGGTATCGATATCAGGAACGGTACACAGCTCGAATGCGTAAATTGCACCGCCTGTATAGATGCCTGTGATGCAGTTATGGATAAAGTGAATTTCCCGAGAGGTCTCATAAGATACGACTCCGAAAATAATATTAAGAATAGACAAAAGAGGAGATTTACACGTCGAGTAATTGCCTATTCTGTTGTCCTTACTATTCTCTTAACGCTGCTTATCACACTCCTTGTAAACAGGTCTGACGTGGAAGTAACTATACTCAGAACACCCGGGATGTTTTTCCAGGAGCAGCCGAACGGAAAGATAAGCAATCTCTACAATGTAAGAATGGTTAACAAAACATTCGATGAAAACTCAGTTGAAATAAAACTTCTCGATAAGGATGGTGAAATAAAAATAGTCGGCGAAGATATGAAGGTAACTTCACAGGAAAGCGCAGAGACCAAAATACTGATTATTCTTGACAAAGAGGATATTCCATCGAGGAATAACCATATTAAAATCGGCATTTTTTCAAAAGGAGAACTCATAGACGAAGTTGAAACTAACTTTATGGGTCCAGGAACAAAAAATTAAATAAAATGAGCTGGGGTACAAAAATAATAATTTCGTTTGCTGTATTTATGATAGGGGTAGTTGGTATGGTTGTTTATGTATTCAACCTTCAAATGGATCTCGTCGAGGATAATTACTACGAAAAGGAGATAAAATATCAGGATCAGATTGATATGCTTACAGCAACTCAGAATCTGAATACTGAGTTAAAGATCATTCAGTCTATTAATGATATTTCATTCAATTTCCCAAAAGAGGGCTCAATACCAACCGGTGAAATAAATTTCTATCGTCCCTCCGACGCAAAATCCGATTTTAAGGTGAGCATCATTACCGACGCTGATAGAAAGCAAACGGTTCCAACTCATGAGCTTGCTGCCGGAGCATGGGAAGTCCAGGTTACCTGGTACTCTGATAATCAAAAGTACTTCAAAGAAGAAAGGATCTTCATAGATTAATGGAAGTCTGGGCAGGATTAATATTGGGATTTTTGGGAAGCTTTCATTGCGCGGGAATGTGCGGACCCATCGCAATGGGTCTCCCAGGAAGTAACTATAAAGATTATAAATTCATTATCGGACGTCTGATGTACAATAGCGGGAGGATCTTCACATATGCGTCGATGGGTGCTTTGTTCGGCTTTCTCGGCAGCCGTATTGCACTGTCCGGATTGCAGCAGGAACTGTCGATAATACTCGGTGTTGTTATTCTTGTATCACTCGGAATTTACTTTACCGGAAGGCAAAACAAGAAAAACGGTAAAATTTTAATGCGGTATACTTCGATAGTTAAAAAACCGCTTATATATCTCTTTAAGAAAAAAACTTTTGCTTCCCTTTTGGTGATAGGAATTATAAACGGGCTGCTTCCGTGCGGATTCGTTTACATTGCCATAGCAGGATCGCTTTCTACGGGAAGTGTATTGTCAGGTATGTTTTTTATGGCTTTATTCGGTCTCGGCACTTTCCCGGTAATGCTGTCTGCTTCCCTGTTCGGAAACGTTATCCGGGAAAAATTTAGAATACCTTACTCAAAGATACTTCCGTCACTTTCCATTGTAATTGCCATTCTTCTTATCCTGCGCGGATTAAATCTCGGTATACCATACATTAGCCCTGAATTAAACTCTACGCCTCAGAAGACAGAAATGATATGTAAATAAATTATTTTAGTTTTTACCTGCGACCGTCTCCCCGAAAT
>CALGOI010000314.1 GCA_937959065.1 uncultured Ignavibacteriota bacterium
CGTAAAAACCGAATGGAACATTAAACTGCCCTTTAAAATTAACACGGTATAATCCATTAAAACAAGTTCTATTTAAAAATATGAACCTGCTTGCTCTCTCAACATTTGATAAAGATGAAAAGTCTTTGCTTCGATCAAGGTCTCTTATTATATAATAATAATCTTCAGAATTATTATGCTTTACAAGATCATCAATTAACAAATTTACTTTTGACTTAATAACCTTGTATAAATTAATAAGCTCTGGATTAATATCCGATAACGTAGCTTTTTCAGGATTAAGCTGAAAAAAAAGGGCTCCACCTCCAACAAATGGTTCAAAATAGTTATTGAACTTTGCTGGCTTTAGATTAAAAAGTTCTTTTATAAGCTGTCTTTTACCACCTGCCCATTTCACAAAGGGTTTTGCAATCGTTTGCATTGAATAAATTATTTATAAAACTAGATAATTTTAATATCCGTGAATCTACAAGTGAGTTCTCAATTTTTCGACGAGAGAGTTAGTTTAGAGTTTAGATGGTAAAGAATTACAATCAATTGTTTTACATTTAGCCAAAACTTACCTGATTCTATCCGCACAACAGTTCTAAGACCTATTCCACATTTATCTGCCAAATCTTGTTAGGTCATTTGAAGTTCTTCCCTCCTTAAACGAATGAAGCCGGCAATATAATTACCGGCTTCATCTAAAACTTTATTATTTATATTCATTTTACCGCTTTAACTTTTTTAAATACTTCTTCTCTTTAACAGTTAAAGTTAATTTCTTGCTGAGGTTTTTAAAGCCGTTCTTTTGAAGGATTTCCAAAAATTCAGTTACCGAAATTCCCTTTTTATTATATTCTTCTAATTGTTTAAAAACCTCTTTTTCTTTAAACAATATATAAGCATCATCAAAGATTGATAATTTTGAGATGATTGGTTTATCACAAAATTTTGATCCTGCTCCAGTTACAGAAGAAAAAATATCGTACCATGTCATTATCGCTTCGGCAAAATCTCCACTTTCATAGTAATATCCAAATGACACTTCATCTACTGAATCAGGTTTGACAGCTTCTGTTAAATCAGGAAACATTTCGGAAAAGACATGATAACCTTTTTGGAATTTTTCCATTCGCTTTTAGCCCTTTTTATAGTAGTTGCGGTTCTACTTTTAATTAATGAACTAATTTGAAAATGCCAAATACGTCACACATAGACAAGGTAAATGCCACATCCATTCGTTGAAAATCTATGGAGGGGAGGAGTCACTCACTCGCCTCATTCAATAATTTTACTTCCTCTTTTTTCCTCCCCTCCGTTGGGAGGGGTGTCCCGATTTATCGGGACGGGGTGGGTTGTTTACAAAAACAACTCATTTTTATTATATTTACAATGACTGAATGAAGAGACATATCTTTAAATATAATCCTGATCAGAAGAAGTTCGCCAGGAACCTCCGCAAGAACGGTACACCCGCTGAAGCAATCCTCTGGAACCAGCTTAAGTCAAGAAAGATGAAAGGTTATAAGTTCAGGCGGCAGGTAAACATCAGCAGATATATTGTGGATTTTTTCTGTCCGGTGCTTATGCTCGCGATAGAAATCGACGGGTCATCTCATAATGATAAGATCGATAAAGATGTGAAGAGGCAGAAAGAACTTGAGGATATGAATATTACTTTTCTT
>CALGOI010000315.1 GCA_937959065.1 uncultured Ignavibacteriota bacterium
GATAAACGGATTTTGAGTCACGTGGAAGAATTTGGCGGTAAGGCGGTGATGACATCTAAAAGGCACAGATCCGGTACGGACAGAATAGTGGAAGCTTTAAAAGGAGTTAAATCGGATATAGTTGTAAACATCCAGGGGGATGAGCCTTTTATTGATCCCAAGGATATCGATAAAGCTTTGCAGCCATTGATGAGAGATAAAAAGCTTAATGTTTCGACATTGTGTGTGAGGATGAGAGATAACAATGAAATATCTAACCCAAATTCTGTAAAAGTTGTCTTTGATAAACTTAATAACGCAATATATTTTTCCAGAGGTGTAATTCCCTATTCTGAAGAGCCGGATGTGAAGAAAGTTAAGTATTTTAAACACATTGGATTGTATGCATACAGAACTGATTTTCTGAATAAATTCGCACGAACACCTCAATCAGACCTGGAAAAAGCAGAAAAGCTGGAACAGCTCAGAATTCTGGAACTGGGTAAGAAGATAAAGGTGATTGTAACAAAAAATGATACTCAAGGAATCGACACAAAAGAAGACCTTATCAAGGCAAGAAAAACAGCACAATGATAGTTGAACTTGTAAAATATGATGACAGACATATTCCTTCATTAATTGAGCTCTTGAATAATCCCAACGTGAGCTACTGGCTAATGAATGTCCCTCAACCGTATACAGAAGAGACTGCCAAAGAATGGATAGATATTACACGTGAAATGGAGGATGGCAAGGATTTTGGGTACGCTGTGGAATTAAATGGTGTACACATCGGCGGTATCGGGATGAACGTACAGGGAAGGGCATTGCCGGGGTTAGACGATCACAAAGCTGAGATCGGGTACTGGCTGGGTGAGCCATACTGGGGAAAAGGATATATGAGCGATGCAATGAAGCAGCTCATGAAGCTGGCATTTGAA
This sequence comes from uncultured Ignavibacteriota bacterium, assembly GCA_937959065.1. GTDB lineage: Bacteria > Bacteroidota > Ignavibacteria > Tepidaquicellales > Tepidaquicellaceae > JAEYVS01. The sequence continues at coordinate 921 of CALGOI010000315.1, forward strand.
GACCTCGGGTTAACCAGGTTATATGCGCATACTCATGAAGGGAATACCGCATCAGAGAAGTTACTGCTGAGACATGGATTTGAACATGAGGGATTCCTAAAAAAATCTTTTAAGAAAGGCGGCAGGATATTTAACGCTAATTTATTCGCAAAAGTAATTTAATAATATAAAATTTTGTAAGATTGAAAAAGCAACCAAAATACATCTTCATCACAGGCGGAGTAGTTTCATCACTTGGTAAGGGAATTGCGTCCGCGTCACTCGGTTTACTTTTAAAATCCAGAGGGCTGAGAGTTACAATTCAAAAGCTGGATCCGTATATAAACGTCGATCCGGGCACAATGTCGCCATTTCAGCACGGTGAAGTATTCGTTACAGATGACGGAGCTGAAACAGACCTGGACCTTGGACATTACGAGAGATTTCTCGATGAAAACATGTCGAAGGCCAACAACATGACAACAGGGCAGATATATGCCAAAGTAATAGAAAAGGAACGCAGAGGCGATTACCTCGGGGCAACGGTGCAGGTAATACCGCATATAACCGATGAGATAAAGCGAAGGATCCGATTACTGGAGAAAAATGATGAGTACGATGTGATCATCTCTGAGATCGGCGGGACCGTGGGTGATATCGAGTCACTCCCCTTCCTAGAGGCAATCAGGCAGCTGATGCACGATGTGGGTAAGAATAACGCAATCTGTATACATCTGACATTAGTACCTTATATCCGTTCAGCGGGAGAGCTCAAAACCAAACCTACACAGCACTCCGTTAAAACAATGCTAGAGATAGGTATTCAGCCGGATATCCTTCTTTGCAGAAGTGAGATGAAACTGACAAAGGACCTTCGCGAGAAAATTGCTTTATTCTGTAATATCGAGAAGGATGCGGTTTTACAGGCTCTTGATGCTGATTCGATTTACGCAGTACCATTGAATCTCAAGAAGGAGAAATTCGATGAAGTAGTTCTAAAGAAATTAAATCTAAAGACGCCTGCACCTAATCTAACCAGGTGGACAAAGGTATTGAACAAGATAAGAAATCCGAAGAAAGAGATTAAAATCGGCATATGCGGTAAATATAACCAGGTACCCGACGCATATAAAAGCATTCTGGAATCCTTTATACACGCGGGGGCATATAATGAGGTAAAAGTAGACCTGCAGTGGATAAATTCAGAGGAAATCGAGAAAAGCCCGGCTAAGCTCAAGTCTGTTATGAAGGGGCTGTCGGGATTGCTTGTATGTCCGGGGTTTGGTTCGAGAGGAATCGAGGGTAAGATAAAAGCAATTCAGTATGCCAGAGAGAACAAGATACCATTCATGGGTATATGTTTAGGGCTGCAATGCGCTGTAATCGAATACGCAAGAAACGTATGCGGACTGAAGAACGCTAACTCAACCGAGTTCAAAGATTCGAAATACAACGTAATAGACATAATGGAGTATCAGAAGACAGTAAAGGTCAAAGGCGGTTCGATGAGATTGGGTGCATATCCGTGTATTGTTCAGAAGAAGTCACTGGCTTATAAATGTTATAAGAAAGAGTTCGTTAACGAGAGACACCGTCACAGATATGAAGTGAACAACATGTTCAGGCATACGCTGGCGGAGAACGGTCTTATTTTTTCAGGATTATCTCCTGATGAATCACTTGTTGAGATGATAGAACTTCCGAAGTCACAGCATCCGTTTTTCATCGCGAGCCAGTTCCACCCGGAATTAAAATCAAGGGTAGTAGAACCTCATCCGATATTCAGGGAGTTTGTGAAGGCATCGAAGGAATTTTCTGAGAAAAAGTAGTTAAGCGGCGAGAACTTTTGCTGCGGGCTGGGGTTTCAGAGCGGCGGCATAGTTTTTAAAGCTCTCTTTATTAGCGATCAGATCATCAGTAGAAAGTATAAGCTTTCTAACAGATCTCAAATCTACAATGGAAAGTTTACCTTTGGAAATACTTTGCAGGAGACACTGCTCAAAGTAATTCAGGCTGAATATAAGCATTTCTCTAACGTAAAGCGGACGGGTTCGAAATCCGAATTTCGTAAGAGTACTGTCACTAAAGAAACATATTGTAGCAACATATACCCTGTCGTCTTTCACTTCCCCTCTTTCTATAGCTTCGGCTAGTTTGTAAAATCCATCGGCAGTATAATATAAAAATATCCTCGGGTTGACCTTTTTCATTCTGAAGAAATCCCAGGCAGTACCAAGATGTACTTCTACCCTATTTGCTGTCCCGGGTACGGTAAAAAAGATGTCGTTGTAATATTTATAAAGGTTTAGCTTTCTGCAAAGGGGTGTGGTAATATAGCGGATGAACCTGTAGATGATTATTCCGATTGTAAGATAAAGAGGTATTTCCCAGATCAGGTTCATTTGATACAATATGGTTAGAGAAAAATAAGACAATATTACGAAAAAGTAAAAAAATTAAAACGTAATTAGCCATATGGTGAAGCTAAAATATATACTATTTTAAATAAAATTTACGGATTTTTAACAAGCTAACCAAAACCGATACATTATTGACTCTCCACGGTCTTACAAGCCAGGAAGTACAGGAAAGAATATCCGGAGGGCAGGTAAACAAGGCCCTCAAATCGGAAACAAAGACAATCTCCCGTATAATAGTGGAGAATGTATTCTCTTTATTTAACTTTATTATACTGGGGATAATACTCTTTGTCCTAGTATTTTATTTAAAGAATAGGGATGACAGATTGTTATTGGATTCGGTGGGTATATTACTGGTTGCTATTACAAATACAGCTATCGCACTCTACCAGGAGATAAAGTCAAAGATTGCCCTGGATAAGGTAAATCTTTTATTAAAGAAACCGGTTACTGTTGTGCGGGATGGAGTTGAACAGGAAATCGGGCAAAATGAGGTAGTAAAGGACGATGTAATTAAAGTTTATCCCGGTGACCAGGTTGTGGTCGATGGAGAGGTGCTGGAATCAAGGTACATGGAAATAGATGAGTCTCTTTTGACAGGAGAATCATTACCTATAGAAAAATCTGCCGGAGATGAGGTATTATCCGGGAGCTATTGCGTGAGCGGAAGCGGGTTTTACCGGGCGGAAAAGGTAGGCGAGGAGATCTATGCCAATTCAGTGACCAA
>CALGOI010000316.1 GCA_937959065.1 uncultured Ignavibacteriota bacterium
TGCGACAGTTTACGTTGATTACCCTGACAATCTCACAACGTGGAGAATTACCTCCAGGGTTATAACTGCTGATTCAAGAGTCGGACAGAATACCAAAACAGTTATTACAAGAAAAGACCTCCTGGTAAGAATGGAGACACCAAGGTTCTTACAGCAGGATGATGAAGTTACTATATCGACGATAATACACAATTATCTGTCGTCAGCTAAAGAAACTAAAATTAAATTCACAGCTGAAAACGTACAGCTTGAAGGCGGCGGAGAAAAGACCATTACACTCGAGCCTAATTCAGACCGGAGACTGGATTGGAAGATCAAAGTGTCTGAGCCTATTGGCGAAGCTGTACTCTATGCTGAAGCTCTCACGGACGAAGAATCCGATGCGGTCCAGATCAAAGTACCGCTGCAGCCAAAAGGATTACTGGTAACCGAGAATACTATTGCTGACTTTGAGGATAACATTAAGACAGAGATTAAGAACGTCTATATTCCTGAAGGCACGGACATCAGAAGCGCTGGGATGAAATTCAGTGTAGCTCCATCATTGGCTGCAACTATATTAAATGCCCTCGATGAGCTGGCGGATTATCCATACGGATGTGTCGAGCAGACTATGAGCAGATTCCTTCCGACGGTGGTAGTTGCAAATGCATACAAAGACCTTAACGCGCCTATCAGCGCTGCAACGGAAAAAGAACTTCCTAAAATGGTCGATGCCGGTCTTAAGAGGCTGTATGGATTCCAGCATTCCGACGGTGGATGGGGATGGTGGCAGAATGACGGTTCTAATCCGTTTATGACTGCTTATGTTGTCTATGGATTGTCACTTGCCCGTACCGCAGGATACGAAGTCAAAGACGGTGTGATTAAAAATGGTATCACGGCAATGAAGAACAGCCTTAAAAACGAACTCGACCCGACTACAAGAGCATATATACTGTATTCGCTTGCCGTAGCCGAGGAAAGAGATACAAAGCTGTTCGAAGACCAGATAGACGAAGTGCTTGCCTCAAGGGAGGTAAATAACTACGCTAAAGCTCTCGTTGCAATGACACTGCAAATGATCGGTAACAAAGACAGGGCATTGACTATAATGAATGACCTGGAAAATAATGTTTCTTTCTCGGGTGAAGGAGCAGCTTACTGGGAAGGAAAGAATTTCAAATATAACTGGCAGGACGATAAGGTTCAGACTACTGCGATGGGACTGAAAGCTCTTGTGAACATCAAAGGTGATTCCGATCTCAAGAACAAGATCGTCAGATGGCTGATGAACCAGAGATACGGACTTGCGTGGAGAAATACACAGGAAACTGCGTTCATTATCTATGCAATGGTAGATTACCTCAAGAACTCTAACGAACTGACACCGGACTACAATGTGAAGGTCTATGTGAATGATGAACTTTATCTCGATAAGCAAATGACTACAGTGGACGTTTTTACTAAGGAACAGCTTGTCGAAATAGATCCGAAACTGCTTAAAACAGGAAACAACGAAATTAGGATAGAAAAGAGCGGTATCGGGAAGGTATATTTCTCTAGTAATACTACTTTCTATCAAAGTGATTACATCGTTAAAGCCAGGGAAAACGGCTTCAGAGTTGAGAGAGAATATCATAAGCTCGAGAAATATGAATCATACACTGATAACAAGATTACCTATCGTAAGAAACACTTCGACGGGACTGCAACTACTGGGGACGTGATTCTCGTCAAAGTCAGGGTGTATGCAAAGGACGACAACATGAATTACTTCATGCTCGAAGACCCGCTTCCATCAGGATGCGAAGTCATTCGTGATGACTGGGCATACACTATTGAAGACGAACCAAATTACTCCGGGTACAAGTATTACTGGTGGAGATGGTGGTATGCAGATAAGGATATCAGGGATGATAAAGTAACGTTCTTCGCGACCCACTTATACGGTGATTCGTATGAATTCTCTTACATAATCAGAGCCCAGATACCGGGTACATATACGGTAAATCCGTCGAGAGGTATGTTGATGTACTATTCGGACGTAAACGGCAGCTCGGATGACCTTGTAATGAGGATTTATGATAAATAAATAGTAAAACCCAATATATTTCTCCCTTAAAACGAAAAGGCGGCAATTTAGCCGCCTTTTTTATTAAACCTTTCCGGATTTCATCTGTCTTACTTTAAACGATGTAGTAAAACTATATCATTTATCCGGTTAAATTCTCTCTTTATCCTTTCTCGAAAGACTCCATCCGTTAATGGATGGGGTCTTATCTATTTATAAAATAATTTGTCTTTTTAATATTAATTTGGGTAAATTTACATCACATAAACTTAATTCTATTATATAAAACCATGAAAAATCTAATTGTTGCAATTTCACTGGGCGCAATAATTTTCATTTCATTTAATAATTTAAAAGCAGGAGTATTTAATGCCGGGTATGGAGGTGATCCCCATGATTCTTTACTGTATGATGATGGGGGAGTAACTGCGGTTGAAATTCCAATAAATTTAGGAGGATTTGACGATTGTTCTATTCGTGTTACAAAAGTTAAAGGAAAAGTAATTGGTAAAGTGTTTCAGGCATTTTATGAGGCAAGAGGATGTGAGGGAGGCTTCGATACGGTTTATAGGGAGGTTGAAAGGCAGGTTAAGGTCGGTGATATTTTAGTTGGAGGAGGTAATATAGAAACGGGTGATGATGGCTATTTAGAAATGGGATCTTTTACTTCGGTAGATCTTTTAAAGAAAAATTATCCTGCAATGACAAACAAAATAAATAAAAACACGAAAATTGAAGTGCCTTATATTACTGATCTGTGTATGGAAATAGAGTATCAAAAGGATCAAGTTTCAAAGCAGGAGATCAAAGTTATTAAAGGAATTGTCACGTACGAGGCTGATGATGATGAACTTACTCCCTTACCAAAAATCAAAACCAAAAGGAAAAAAGCAACTGTGAAGCATAAGAATACAATGTATACACATGAAGTCAGGGTGGAAGGCAACGATACAATTGATATCGTGAATGTTTATAAAGGATCTGTAGAAGTATTGTATTTCAATCCGGATTTTTCAAGT
>CALGOI010000317.1 GCA_937959065.1 uncultured Ignavibacteriota bacterium
TAATTTCGGAATTTATAAGCAAATATTCAACCTCATAGAAATAAAAAAGCCTGGGTTTCGACCGGGCTTTAAATCTCAAAAATTAATTGAAATAAATATTAAGTTATAATTTTTATATAGTTAGGTTTGTCTGAAGGGATTGCTTTGGATCTGCAGATTGTCCTCCGGCTGAAATTTTCATATCGAGATCGACATTCGTTTGTGTCTGTTTGGATACCGTATATCCCTGTGTAAGGTTAATTACCACTTTACCGGTTCCTGTTGCATTGACACTGTTTACGGATAGTTTCTGATTCTGATCGGAAACTTCCTTCTTGATCAACTCAAGTGTCAGCGAGGCATCAAGAGTAATGAGTACATCACCGTTTTCATTTTTCGTGATGTCTACCAGCTTATAATTCAATATGTTTTTAGCCGGGAAAACCATAAGATTGGTTTCATATGAAAGACCCCAGCTGGAATCTCTTGCAATTTCATTATTAACAGGGAATTTCTGGAATTGCTGTTGCAATTCGCTCTTAAGAGATTCTTTCAGTATCATCTTTCCTTCTTCCCTGAGTGTGTCGCCTGAGTTAGCGCTTATCTTATCATATATCTTTTCCATTCCGTAAAGCTCTAAAACAGAATCCTGAGCTGAAACCCTGACATAAAAATTTTCTCCAATAATCGAATTATATTTCACGAACTGTGCCATATTGTGAATGGAATCCTGTACGTTGGAGTTGTAAGTTACACTTAAAGACGAATCCTGTGATGTTATAGATGTAACAGCCTGTACGCTGTCAAACTTAACTTTATAGGTAACTATGGATTCCTCTACTCTATCTACTATTTGAGTATAATAATAAGTTATATCTTCGCTTGATTTTACTTCCTGGTCTCCTTGCGGGGTTGGAAGTGTTTCGGTAGCTGTGGTTTTTGCAACCATTTTATAACGTAAAGTGTCACCTTCTGTAGGTTTTAATACTAATTTAACTCTTTCACCGGCATCGTCTTTAATATAAAGGTCCGAATTCTTCCCGCCGGTTGTTCCATTGTTCTCATTGTCGCCGCAGCTCATCATTGATACCATTGAAACAGTGAACATTGCTATTATAACTATATAACCTAAATGTTTTAACATTAAGTTGCCCTTTTTCTTATATTAATCAAATAAACGTATAATATACTATTAATAGAATAGACATTCAAAGCAATTGGGCATCAAAACTAAGTCTCAGTATTTTAAACAAGATATCCAATAAAAATGATTTCAAAGTGGTTTGAATTTTGATAAAAATTGAAATATCTTTGTAGCTTTCCGGTATATAAGTAATTTACGGAATATAAGGGCGATTAGCTCAATTGGCTAGAGCACCTCGTTTACACCGAGGGGGTTATAGGTTCGAGTCCTTTATCGCCCACAAAACAATCCGGCCGTTCGA
>CALGOI010000318.1 GCA_937959065.1 uncultured Ignavibacteriota bacterium
AGCAATTCACTTTTCCATACCATTCTCTATACTACTGGAAGCTTTTTTTAATACGACGATTTCAACAGAAAGCCCCTTCCTATCAGCGTTAAATTCATCAAGATCTAAAAAACCCCACCATTTACCCGACAAAAATATTGGTATAGCTACAATGGATTTCAACCCTAATGATCTCAGTAATTCTTTACCGTGATCAGGTAACTCGTCTACATTTCCAAAAATTACTCCTCCTTTTGAAAAAAGATCTATCCATCTTTCAAAACCTGCTTTCTTGTAAGGAATATTCTGAAAATCAGGATCGCTTAAATGAGGTTTAATCCCAACTGAACAGCTTTCAAGTTTCTGGCTGGAAAATAATTCACCATCCTTTTCGAAATTCTCATAAATACAAACCCTGTCAACACCACTGGCCTCCCTTATAATATCCAATACTTCATTAAGTGCGGCTTCAAAGTCCTCCATTGTTAAAAAAATCTCATTGCAATACGCAACAGCATCGATAATCTTTTTTTGTTTTTCTAATTCTTGTCTTTCAAGAATTTTATCAGAAATATCCGATACTATTCCCAATGTACCAACAATTTCCCCATTATCATTTTTTACTGATGTTCCGTTAATCTCTACCCAAATAAAGTCACCATTTTTTTTATTAACTCTTATATTATAAATATCGGATATTCCTTTAAATCTCAGCTGTTTCTTCTCATCAAGCAATTTCTTATCATCACCATTTTCAACAAGACTAAAGGAGTCCATTCCTATAAGTTCATCCTGGTTAAAACCAGTCATCTCACAGTATCTTTTATTGACATACCTTATTATATCATCGTTATCAACGAAAACCAATCCCTGACCCATGTTTTGTACCATGAGTTTGAACTTGCTATTCTGTTCGATTAAAAATTGAACTGAATCTGAACTCATCTGCAAATTCTCCAGTTGACTCTTTAACTCTTCAATATTTTCGCTTGCATCTGTACGTTGTTTTTCGCCCAAAATATGTTCTTTTAAAATATAAAAAAAAAGCGGTCTTCTATTGACACCTAAACAGAAGCACCGCCCCGAAAAACTGTTTTAAATTTAATTACCTACCACAACTTTGTTATCCGCCTCTTCAACTTGCTCTTTTTTTCTACCAAGTTTTGGGACTGTCCTAAAAACATAATCCCAGAGTGGGTTACTAACTCCGTAAGCTGTATTGTTATCTTGGAAGTGATGCCTTAAATGATATTCCTTTAAAAATTTTCCGATTTTCCCATTCATTCTCATATGATGTGTTGCATAATGAATAGAATCATAAGCTACATAACCGATTATAAAACCTGCATATAAATTATATCCTAATGCCCCAAACAATGAAGTAAAAATGTAGTAAAATAACACTGCAAGTGGAATACTTACCAATAGCGGCATTACTAATCGAGTGCTGTCCCTTGGATAATCATGGTGAATCCCATGAACCAGAAAGTGGAGTTTTTTACCTAGCTCAGATTTGGGGTGATAATGAAAAGCCCATCTGTGGAATGCATACTCAAATATGGTCCATAAAAAAACACCGCCTATTATGCTTAATGCACCAATGAAAATGTTTAACTCACTGAATCCATGATAAAGCATATAACCTGCCACCGGGAGATAAACAATAACCGGTGTAACCGGATGAATATGTGAAAAGTACTCCAAAATAGGATTTTTGAATAATCTTATTGTTTCATCCTTATTGGATACGTACAACTTAGCCATATATATTATTAATATTTATAACAATTTAAATACATTTAAATATAAATCCAAATCGGATATTAATAAAGACAATAAAAAAGTAAGAATAGCCAATCCTAAAACGTTTGATTT
>CALGOI010000319.1 GCA_937959065.1 uncultured Ignavibacteriota bacterium
TTTTCCTTTACAGATGACTAATTGGTTTCTAGTTAAAGATAAAATATTTTAGAATTCATTTCAAACTTACTTATTCAATTTAGCCAGTTTTATCGCATCATCAAAAAGCGTTATAGCTTTAAGAAACTGTTCATCAGAGCTCATAAATACAGCGAGACTCCCTTCATTGCCCCATATATCCCTGGCAATCTGAGATTTAATGTACGCTTTAATATAATCTTCATCCCTGAAGAAATCCGCAGAGTTATACTCAACGTCTTTACTTGAAGCCAGAGATTTAAGGTCTTCGAGCATAGAGTTGGTAATTTCAAAATTATCTCTGAATTGGTTGTAGTTGCTGTATTGCGATTCAATTCTCTGCCTGTTACCGCGCATAAAGTTTTCAGAGTATTCATAAAGTATATTCAATCTTCTGAGCTGTACGGAGTAAGGTGAAAGCGTATCGAGTTTGACGATGAAATCGGGTGTAATACCACCGCCACCTAGCACTGTTCTACCGCCAAAAGTTTTGTAAGTCGGCCGTGTAGTATCAGAGGCATCGAATTCGTGGTTTAGGTTTTCGCCTTCAAGTTCATCTATGAGGAGCTTTTTGTATTCAGCTCCGTCGTAAGGTTTCTGGATAAGACGTCCGACAGGCGTATAGTACCTTGCTGTTGTAATCCTGAATGCAGAACCGTCAGATAGCTCGTATTGCCTTTGAACAAGACCTTTACCAAAAGTGGTTTCGCCAACGATTAATCCTCTATCCCAATCCTGAACGGCACCGGATACAATTTCGGACGCGGAAGCTGAGCCGTTATTAACAAGTACGATAAGAGGGACATCACTGTATTTGCCACCATTGGATTTATATTCTTCTTCGAACGCTTTTATTCTACTTTTTGTAAAGACGATCTTTCTGCCGTCCTCGATGAATAGCGATGCCATTTTGAAGGCCTGGTCAAGATAACCGCCAGGATTACCGCGGAGGTCGAGAACAAGTTTTTTCATTCCCTGCCTATCGAGCTTATCCATAGCCTGTACGAACTCATCGTAAGTAGTAGCAGAAAAACGCGACACCTTTACATATCCGATTTCATTATCATACATAAAAGAGGCATCCACACTATAAAGCGGGATATCATCACGAGTGATCTCAAATTCAAGAGGCTTAGGTGAGCCGCCGCGTAAGATGGTGACGGTTACTTTTGTGCCTTTAGGACCTCTTAGTTTTTTCGGAACGTCTTCGCGTGAAATTTTAATAGCACTTTCGCCATCGATCTTAATGATCTTATCCCCGGCGAGAATGCCAAGCTTTTCGGATGGTCCTCCGCTGATAGGAGCAACCACTGTAAGCGTATCGTTTATAACGTCAAATTCAACTCCAATACCCTGGAAACTGCCCTGGAAATCCTCATTGACTCTTTTGAGCTGTTCAGCAGTAATGTAAACCGAGTGCGGATCGAGCTCTTCGAGCATGCCTCTAATGGCAGCTTCAGTGAGCTTTTGTGTATCGGTCTCATCAACGTAGAATTTGGATGTAGTCTGCAGGACTTCATTATATTTTCTCACCTGTGATGAGACTTTGTCGTCAGAAACCGCATTCTGAATCCTCATCCCAATGAGAATTCCAACGATCAAGATAAGTACCACAGCCGGAATTAAAAGACGATTCTTTTTCATAATTAAATACTTTGTTTAAAATTATTACAAAA
>CALGOI010000320.1 GCA_937959065.1 uncultured Ignavibacteriota bacterium
TCAACCGTGATTCTCATCTATCCCCACAGGGAGGATGTATTCGAAAAGACATTTCAGATGATTAAAGAGAAGGGGCAGGAATGTGAACGGCTAATCCATTACAACATTTTAACTGCATTGGAGAACTACTGCATTAATAAATACAATTCAGGGAACCTGGTCTACCTTCCAAAATTGAGGGAAGTACATATGGAGAAAATAAAGCAGGGATTATTGATGCCGGTCGAGAATTCCGATATACCCGAACCGACATTTACCAATATCGTGAAGACGGCCATACGATGTAAGGAATATGAATGGATCGAGGATTTTGTGAGAAGCAATTTCCACCTGGTCGAGCAGAACGAGGAGGACATGTTTAATTATTACCTGGCGTACATCTATCACGCTAAAGGGGAGAATGAGAAAGCACTTGAGTACCTGTCGCAGATGAAGTCACGGGACCTGATGGAAAAGATCAACCTCCGGAATCTGGAAATAAAGATATATTTCGACCTTGGATATTATGATAATGTGCTTATGACAGCTGAGAATTATAAGAAGTTCTTTACGGGTCACAAAAAAGTGTCCGACTGGCGAAAGAACGGCAACATGAATTTCGTTAGTTACACGCTAAAGATACTCCGCGCGGCAGAAAAGAACGACAGGATCGCACTTGGAGTACTCGCTGAAAAAATCAAAAAGGCGGACAAGCTCAGTGAAAAAGATTGGTTACTGGAAAGGATAAAAAGCAGAATATGAGGAAGACAAAACTTATAGGTTTGATATCAGCCCTTACGGAAGAGGAGATGAAGCAGTTCGACAGCTTCGTTAACTGCTATATGTTTAACCCGCGCAGTGTGAAGGTGTCAGAGCTCTTCGCCGCTATTTATTCATTCTACCCGGAGTTTGATGTAGACGAATCTACAAAGCAGGCTGTCTGGAGTAAAATTTACCCGACAAATAAGTATAATGTCGTTGTTCTGAGAAACCTGATTTCCGACCTTTTTAATCTTTTGAGGCGATTCCTTGTTCACCTAAGGGTTGATAAAGATGAGACGGAATTATCCAAGCATTTACTGGAAGAGCTTTTCATGCGGGGTGCTTGGGAAATAGAGTGTTAAAGATTACGTTCCCAAATCGGAGTTTGGGAACGAGAATGTTGTTCTAACTCTGAAAGTAATTTTAGTTGTTTAAATTAAACTAATACAATATTGAGTTATTTAAGCAAGCTTGAAAAGATCGTAAAAAAGAACAGTTCAAACATTGTAATCGGTCTTGATACAGACA
>CALGOI010000321.1 GCA_937959065.1 uncultured Ignavibacteriota bacterium
CTATTTCCATTGCTCTTCCGCCAAGAACATACGAGGGACGTACCAGCACAGGATACCCTATTTTATTTGCTATTCTTAACGCAGTTCTCAGTGTCTTTGCAGTTCCATATTCCGGTTTGGGGATATTGAGGTTGTCGAGCATCTTACCGAACTTCTTCCTGTCCTCTGCTATGTCGATGTCCTTCGATGAAGTACCAAGTATTTTTAGCCCGTTCCTCTCCAGTTCTTTTGCTATTTTCAGCGGTGTCTGTCCGCCGAAGCTGACTATAACACCCTTCACATTCTTTTCCAATCGTACAATATTGAGTACGTCCTCGGTGGTCAGCGGTTCAAAGAATAGTTTATCCGTTGTATCATAATCCGTCGAAACAGTTTCCGGGTTGCAGTTGATCATTATCGTCTCATAACCTTCTTCACGCAGGGCTTTCACGCATCTCCCGCAGCACTACTCGAATTCGATTCCCTGGCCGATCCTGTTCTCACCGCCGCCCAGGATTATCACCTTCTCTTTATCGGAAGATTCCGTTTCGTTGTATTTTTCGTATGCAGAGTAGTGATATGGTGTGTTTGCTTCAAATTCAGCCGCGCATGTATCGACCGTTTTGTAAACAGGGAAGATATCGTGTTCTTTCCTGTATTTCATTACTTCTTTTTCTGTTGTATTAAGAATATGTGCGAGCTGCTTGTCTGAAAAACCATACTTCTTGGCTTTAGCAAATAATTCGATTGGGATCTTCTTCATCTAATAAAAAACTGTTAAAAATTATCATAAAAAATCCCGATTATTACCGGGATTAAATAAAACCTATTTAAAATAACATTTACTCTGCTGTAACGAGCGGCTTTTCGCCAACTACAATTCCATGTGAACCGACCGCTTCGTAATCATATCCTTCCATACCCTGTACCTTGCTGCAAAGTTCTATGAATACCTCTTCCGAGTCACCAAAATTAAACTCTGTTCCCATCACTGAAGCAATGTTCTTGATTACTTTCCATGCAGGACGTGCATTGAACTTCTTGCCGTGTGTCCACCTGTCGTTCGGAGCACCGAATTTATCCCATCTTGATACCGAGTACTCGCCAATCAGTCTTTCCTGCTCAAGAGTTGTAACCGCCGGTCTGATCCTTTGTATTCTGTTCTGGAAGTTAATGAATGTTCCATTAATCTCAGCATATGTTGAGTCAGGGAATAATATTGTTGCTTCGTTAGAATAATTATTCTTTCTTTGAATGTGCTGGATGTTTGTGGTTAAATTGTTGAGGTAATTCTCAGCTCCCGGGAGTCTCATGGCGTCATCATTCAATACATATATCATTTTAAACTTACCGCTCTGAAGTCCGGCAAGGTCAGCATCGTTGAATGCCCTTATATCTAATAGCTTAAGCCCATTAGAGTTTGGTGTCTTATCTGACTTTCTCAGTATGTCATCTTCGAAGCTCTCATCTATATGTGGAATGTAAACTATGTTATCCGTACCGACTACTTCGTTTGCAAGTT
>CALGOI010000322.1 GCA_937959065.1 uncultured Ignavibacteriota bacterium
CATTCTTGCCACTGCTGTTTCTTACGTTCTATTCGTTTTATTGCTAATTGGAATTATTATTTCATATTTATCTTTAACTGGTCAGAGTTACTTATTACAATTTCAATGAATACTTGCTTAAACTGCGGAAATCAATTCACAGATAAATACTGCAACTACTGCGGTATGAAGAAGAATGACGGTCATATTTACTTCAAAGACCAGTGGCACGACGCTATGTATTACCTGTTCTCCCTGGATTCTCCTTTATGGAAAACATTTAAAGGCTTAATGACTAACCCCGGACGTGTGGGAAATGAATACATTTCCGGAAAAAGAAAAAGTTATTATACGCCGATAAAATATTTTATTCTTGCTACCGCAATCTATCTCTTGCTTACCAAAATGACAGGATTTAATGTAGTACAAACACAGCAAGAAGCTCTCGGTCTTCCATACAGACCAAATCCTGTATCTGATATGATGCGAAATAATATTAATTATTTCCTCTTTCTGTTTGTTCTGATAATGGCATTTGTATCAAGATTGTTCTTCCCAAAGCAAAAGAAAAGCTACCCCGAAAGCGTGGCTTATTTTTTCTTTATTGCAGGACATTACATCCTTCTAAATTCCATTTTCATTCCATTGGCTTTTTTGAATCCAATATTCGTGTTATTCAAGTATGCGGTGATACTGTATATTATCTGGGGTATTGTTTCATTTTACACTGGTAATTTATTCTGGAGAATTATTCGTGGGACTGCTGCCGGAATTTTAGGATATCTTATATATATTTTCTCTGTATTTGGTATTTCTCTCCTGATTTACAAAATCACACAGTAAAATTACTATTTTCTGAATTTAATCTCAATTTTTAATTTCTCATTTTGTAGAGCTTATGGAGAGGAAACGGAATTATATCATCGATTTCGACAGTACCTTTATAAAGGTCGAGGCTATGGAGGAACTGGCATCGATAACCACTAAAGGGAAAAAGAACGGCAAGGATGTAATAAACAAGATCGAGAGATTAACTAACGCCGGAATGAACGGCGAGATTCCTTTTTCAAAGGCGCTTGAGAAGCGTATAGAGCTC
Organism: uncultured Ignavibacteriota bacterium; assembly: GCA_937959065.1. GTDB lineage: Bacteria > Bacteroidota > Ignavibacteria > Tepidaquicellales > Tepidaquicellaceae > JAEYVS01. The sequence goes on from CALGOI010000322.1 coordinate 1,076, forward strand.
CTTGACGCGGATAAAAAGGACATTGAGCAGTTAGTTAAACGTTTAAAAAGGAAAATATCCACTTCTGTTTTACGAAATAAAGAGTTCTTCAGAAACAATAACGCGAATATCTACATTGTATCGGGCGGTTTCAAAGAGTTTATTGTTCCAATAGTAAAAGAGTACGGCATACCTGAATTTAATGTTTACGCGAATGAATTCATTTTTGACAAAAAAGGAAAAATAACAGGATACGACAAGAATAACATCCTCGCAAAGCAGGGCGGCAAAATTAAGCTTCTTAATAAACTGAAGTTAAAAGGCGATATAAGTGTAATCGGTGATGGCTATACCGATTATGAGCTAAAACAGGCAGGTATAGCGGATAAGTTCTACGCGTTCACCGAAAACATCGAACGTGAGAAGGTTTTAAAAAAGGCTGACCATGTTACACCCAGCATAGACGAATTTCTTTTTGTTAATAAATTACCAATGGCAATATCATACCCTAAAAACAGGATAAAAGTATTACTGCTCGAAAAAATTCATAAAGATGCAGTCAAAATATTTCAGGAGGAAGGCTACCAGGTTGAAACCGTCAACCATAGTCTGAGCAAAGATGAACTGGCTGAAAAAATAAAAGGTGTTTCGATACTCGGCATACGCTCAAAAACTGAGATCACTAAAAAAGTTCTCGCAAACGCTGATAAACTCATTGCTATCGGAGCATTTTGTATCGGAACGAAACAGATCGACCACGATTCCTCAACTAAGAAGGGAATCGCCGTATTTAATGCCCCTTTCAGCAATACAAGAAGTGTGGTTGAGCTTACTCTGGGAGAGATTATAATTCTCATCAGGCAGGTTTACGAGCGAAGCAACCTCCTGCACAAAGGCGAATGGCAAAAGTCTTCGCAGGACAGCTACGAGATACGCGGTAAAAAGCTCGGTATCATTGGATATGGTAAGATCGGATCACAATTATCTGTACTCGCCGAATCACTTGGAATGGATGTTTACTATTATGATAAAATAGATACTCTTGCCCTGAGTAACGCTACAAGATGCAAAACTCTTACCGAACTCCTGAGAAAATGCGACGTTATTACTTTACATATCGACGATAACCCCGCTAACAAGAATTTCATCGGGGAGAAAGAGTTTAACCGTATGAAGGACGGTGTGATATTCATTAATATGAGCAGGGGCTTTGTGGTAGACCTCAAAGCTCTTGCCAAAAACATTAAAAACGGTAAGATAAAAGGCGCTGCAGTGGACGTCTTCCCAAATGAACCGAAAAGCAATGATGAGAAATTCAAGAACGTTCTGCAGGGGCTTCCAAACGTAATACTAACACCGCATATTGGAGGTAGTACGGAAGAAGCGCAGATCGACATCGCGAAATTTGTTCCGAATAAGATAATCGAATTCGTAAATAAGGGTGATTCGATGTTCAGTGTAAACTTCCCTAATATTCAGCTTCCCTCATTCAAGACTTCGCACCGCCTTATACATATTCACTTAAATGAGCCCGGCATTCTTGCAAAGATAAATGAAACGCTGGCTGTAAGCAAGATCAACATTATCGGGCAGTACCTCAAAACAAATGAGCATATTGGTTATGTTATAACTGACATATCCAAAGACTATGACAATAAGGTTATTAAGGACTTAAAAGAAATACCCCATACAATAAAATTCAGGATATTATACTAGTGAAAAAAGTTTTCCATACAGTCGGACCAACACAGCTATACCCTGAAGTAAAAGGATTCATTCAGGAAGCCATCAAAAATGACATTCCGTCACTTTCACACAGATCGAAAGATTTTGTCGAAATATATAAAGAGACCGATAAACAGCTCAGGAAACTCCTTGATATCCCCACCGGGTACAGGATATTATTCCTTAGTTCAGGTACCGAGTGCATGGAACGGATACTGCAAAACCTGGTTGGAAGTAAAAGCTTTCACTTCGTGAACGGCTCATTTTCAAGGAGATTTTATACCACAGCCAAACAGCTTGGGAAAGACCCAGATAAGATCGAGGTGGAATTCGGGAAAGGATTTGATTTCGAAGGAGTCAGAGTACCCGATGAAACGGAAGTAATCTGCCTGACGCAAAACGAAACCAGCACCGGGGTTGCGCTGGATATGGAGGATATCTACTCCCTTAAAGAAAAATATCCCGATAAACTGATCGCTCTGGATATTGTCACCGGAGTGCCATACACAAAGATTGATTTCAATAAGATAGACTGCGCTTTCTTCTCGGTTCAGAAAGGATTCGGATTACCCGGAGGGCTGGGAGTTATTATTGCTAACGGGAAGTGTATAGAAAAAGCCCGTCAGCTCCAAGAAAAAGAAATTGTAATAGGAAGTTATCATAACTTTGTCACATTGGCTGATAACGCGGATAAGTTCCAGACAGCGATCACACCTAATGTAATGAATATCTACCTTCTTGGTAAGGTATGTGAAGTGTTAAACAATAAGGGAATCAATGAAGTACGAAAAGAAACCGAAGAAAAAGCTAAAATAGTCTATGACGCGTTCGAAGATGGTGATAATATCGTGCCGTTTGTGAAAGATCCGAAAGACAGGTCGCAAACAACGATTGTGCTCGAGATCAAAGATGAAAATTCCACAAAATTAAAAGACTTGCTACTAGAAAACAACATTGTAATAGGACAGGGCTACAAGGAATATAAAGAAAAGCAGTTGAGGGTAGGCAACTTCCCTATGCACACGAAGAAAGACTTTGAAAAGATTGTAAAAGTTTTAAAACAGGATTAACTTTTATCCTCTTTCTTACCCTCATTATCATCCTTCCCCTTCTTTTTTAAACCTCTCTTGCGAAGTGACTTAGCCAACAAATCCGGGTCGATATTTCTCAGGTACGGGAT
>CALGOI010000323.1 GCA_937959065.1 uncultured Ignavibacteriota bacterium
ATTGTGGAAGCGACGCAGTAAAATACAATGAAGATCTCAAAACGTTTTATTGTGAACAGCATTCGCTATTAGCAATGGTAGCACACATGAAGTTAAAGGATTTAAGCGAAGCACCAGTATTCTATCCGCAAAGGTACAGGGATACTGACTGGAAAAATAGAGTTCTACTTAAAAAAGATAAATAATGTCAAAACCTAAGACATACTGGAATGGCGTTGAATGCGACGTAGAAGAAGTTAAAGTCATACTCGCAGACGCACCGGAGTTCCCACAATACTGGGCTAGAGATTTAGTAGGGCAGGAAAGGAACGTCCTGAAAGTCATATTAACAAAAGTTCCGATCAATGCAGAGGGCGACATTGAGGAATTGGATGAACCCGAGATCTTTTACATTGATAACGAGGACGGTTCCGGTATGAAAAAAGTAACCGAGGGAATGGGAATGTGGCAGTACGGTCATAGGGATATAAGAGTTGAAAGGGAGATAAAATAATGGATGAAAAATTAAATCAAACATTTACAACAACCGGTTCCGATAAGGACAAGGAGTTTTGGAATACAATATCTAAAGTCCCGCCCTATAATCCGATGATCGAATATATGTACCCTGAGGCTATCCAGGCAAAGAAGATCGAATTATTACCGGACTGGATAAAAGAAAACTACATGGACCGCGGATATGATAATGCCATAATTCGACTGGCAGGAATGTACCATAACTTAGATTACAATACCGGAATACTCAAGATCTATTCAAAAGGTAAATTAATATTTAACGATAAAATATCACCGGACACCAAACTAGAAAGGGTTATATAAGCTATGGATAAGAATATCGAAGATACAAAAGAAATGATAAAGAGGCTGGAAGGTGCTTTTATGGACGGAGTACCAGCTGATGAAGTAATGAAGGTTGTGCTAGAAAACCAGTTAGCATTAATGGAAAATGACTATTGGTTGGTAACGACTGGTACAGACGTTAGGTCAACCGGTTCGAGAATATATGTAACACAACCGATTAATAAAAAGCCGATTGAGTTTATTCATGAATGTAATAAAAAATATGGGGAGCAAGAAACCTACTGGCTGGTATTCGCAATGCCAATAACAAAGGAGCTATATCAAAAATATAAAAATCACATGGGATGAAAAGAAAATTAGTTGACGAAAAGCCGGGCTTCTACAAAGTTTACGAAGTAACAGACAGAGTTATTGAGCCGGATATAGAAAATCTGGAAAAAGAATTCAAGAAATTATTTTAAGATCACCACCCATACGGAGTTGAGATTGAATCCTTTGAAGTATTGAAAGAAGAAGGTAACTACGATATTCACATAAACAGTCCTGAAATTGATGAAAGTTTGGGCGGCGGTGATTTACCAAGTTTTGAGGATGAAATAGCGGCAATCGGAGAAAAATATCATATAGTTAATTTGGGCTTTCCTTATTACTATTACGGAAAATGAATGACGGCTACAGAATATATGAAACGCCTATAGAAGTGGAAAACTCGTTATTTTTTGGCTATAGACTGGAAAAGATAGTTAAGGTCGCAGACGGTAAAGAAGAAGTCATTTACGATAGTATGGAATTGCATAAAACAAATATACATGAAGTTGAGAAATTAAAAACCATACTCAATAAATGATTAAATTTTTCAAAGAACTTATCCGGCAGTTAAAGTGTAAGCACGAATACCTCTATGTCGGAATAGTAAAAAGAACCAGGCACATACACGATCCTAATTTTGTATTTGTAATAG
>CALGOI010000324.1 GCA_937959065.1 uncultured Ignavibacteriota bacterium
TTACGGGACCAAATGCACCCGGAATTATTAAAAAATTTATTCTTGTAAAATAAATTCGCGAAAGGAGGTGTTTGTTATGAAAGATCCGCCGTATTTAAAAAGGGCATAAGAAAAGCTTCTAAACTAGTCAGCAAACTGTTTAAAAAATAACTCCTATTGGAGCTATTCTGCTTTTTTATGCCCATTTTAAGCTAATTTTTTTTCATTAAACTTAAAATGAATAAACATGAAAAATCTAAAATTAGTTTTAACATTTATTTGCCTAACTATATCTAACTGTTTGAATGCGCAATATTTTAATCAGAATAATACAACTTTAATATTTGGTACAAACATTGGAACAAATGCCCTATTGGAGGGCGGATATTTTGGATTTTCAGAGATAGATAATAATCGTCTAGCATTTAATTCCATTCTTTCGTATGGATATTTTTCGGGAGCATATTATCGGAATGCATATTGGAATTCAAATTCAGGAAATGGCAATTTTGGTAGCGCTAATAATTTCTATTCAAATTTATCGGGAAATAATGCTAATTTAATGCGTGGTATCTCACTGGTTGATTTAGATCTTAATGGAAAACTTGACCCTGTTATCGTAAAGAATAATGAACTTCAGGTTCACAGAAATCTTAATGGTACAATTACCTCAGCCATACAGAATATTTCCAGCGGGGCTGGTGATTATATAGAAAAAGGTCGGTATAATTTTGAAGATGGATATGAAGATGTTGCGGTTAAGAGTGGTTCAAATGTTAGAATATACAGAAATCTAACTAACGGATACCTTAACACTTCTTTCTACGGTCCATTCAATATTAGCTCCGGGAAGTTCAAATTTGCCCAGATGACAGACAAAGACTTACCTTATAGTCCAAATAATAGCGGTGACCGGGATGATTTTGTTACAATTAGTGGAAACAACATTAAAGTCTATAAGAATAATGATAATAACGGAGTAAATTCTACACCATATGCTGATATTAATACTGGATCGGTTATTTCTGACCTTGATGTAGGGGATTTAACTGGTGATGGACTAAATGATATTGTTATTGTAAAAGGGTTCCCGGATAATAAGGCGGAGATTTATATAAATGTTCAAGGAGTTTTAATTGGCTCTAACCCAATATGGTCGATGACAAGAAGTAATTATAATTACATTTCTCCACTTGTTAAAATAGCGGATGTAAATAGAGATGGTAGAAATGACATAGTTATAGCTGCTGATGGTATTATTGTAGATTTATTCTTAAACACTGTAACTGGAATGCAAAATGTCCCTGCTCAAACTCTTTTGTTATTCTCAGGTTCAGAACATGTAGTGGATATCGATATTAATGATGTTTATAATCAGGGTGGTCAGTCTCTTACAATTGGTTATAGTCAAGGATTTACAAACATGTACTATTATGTGGTAAATATTAATGCTTCCAACTATAATCCGAATCCGGTTCCTCCACATATTATTAAAGAAACAGTCGTTCAAGGTTCTTTTGTAAGACCAAGAATTAGACTGCGTAACAATAATGAAAGAGACCAAACTCAATATCAGATCTGGAAAAGAAAAAACAGTCCTAATTTTTCACATATTGCTACAATAACTGGCGGCAATAATGCAGAATTTATTGACTACTCTGAATATCTGATTATAGATGACGGTTTGCCGGGAGAAGATAACTGCTGGTACAAAGTGAAGGCAGTTGATGCTACTAGTAAAATATCCGATTTCTCTAATCAGATTGGATATACTGTTGGTCAGCCTGCTTGTATTGGTTGCTCTGAGGATAACCTTGAGACAATTAAAACTAATCCGGTTCCCACAGAATATAGTATTACTAACTTCCCTAATCCATTTAACCCTGTTACTAAAATAACTTATGCTATACCGCTAGATGGGTTAGTAAAGATCACAGTTTTTAACTCCCTGGGACAGGAAGTAAAAACTTTATTAAATGAATTTAAAAATAAAGGTGTTCACTTTGTTGATTTTAGTGGAAATAATCTGTCAAGCGGCATCTATTATTATAAAATAGAGGTTAATGATTTTGTAAAAATCAACAAAATGGTTTTAGTAAAGTAGATATTTTTTTAATCCCAAGGCACTTCTAAGGAAGTGCCTTTTTTGTTATTTCAATAATCCTCTCGTATTTTTACAAACTTTTTAACTTTATGAACTTTACAAACTTATTCAACAATCGGTGATACATGCGCATATGACCCTTTTACCATTTTTTCTCACACCCCCATCACCTATCTTTGTACGTTGTCATTCCCGCGAAGGCGTGAACCTTTAGCTCGGCGTAGCCAATCTAGACTATGATGTTAGGACGAGAAGTAATATGAATTCGGTTTCATCTAACAATACTAAAAGTTTAATAACCAAACTACCATGAACAACTCAAAATAAATTCGTGAAATTAGTGGCTGTCATAAAACACCTGTTTTTACAAACCCATTTCCCGGACCTAACACAAATTTTTTTAAACACCTAAAAAATCAAATATGAAAAAATTCTCAAAACCAAAACCACCGGCTCAAAAACAATAACTTAAAAAGCAAAAATCAGACCTTACACCAAAGGACAGATTTTAAAAAATAAATGTATGTTATTTAGAATATGAAAACAAACTAGTGCAATTCATTAAATTCGTGGTACTATTTACTTTAAACTTTTAACTTTAAACTTTTAACTTTTTAACTCCTTTTTTAACAGAACAAAAATCCATATTTTAGGTTTTATTTATAAAAACCGCAATAATCCGTATGAATCCCGGCGAACCGAAATTTAAATTCAAAGAACTCAAAGTTTACGCTGAAAACGAATGGCTCATCAACAGTACCAAGAAGTACAGGCAGGTTTTTGAGGAAGCTGAAGTTACATACATAGACGCGGAGTTCTCCGCCTACAACAAGCTCTTCGATGAAGAGGACTGGGAGATAGACGTTATATTCAAGGCGTTCGACGGCAAGGGCGCTAAGCTCGCCGAGCTCCCGATGAAAAA
>CALGOI010000325.1 GCA_937959065.1 uncultured Ignavibacteriota bacterium
AGTTACCAGCAAAGGATGGGCTGTCAAAAATGCCAATTCACATTAACCGGTCAATTCATTTACAGACAGTCCTTCAGGAAATTATACTAAAAATTCAGATAACTCTCTTACTTTAAAAAACCCGGTTAATACATCCGGTTCATCCGCTATTGTATTATCATTCTGGCATAAATACGCTACTCAACTTGACAAAGATTTTTGCAGAGTTGAAGTTTCAAGCAATAACGGATCAACTTGGCAGGATGTTGTTAAATATTCTGGAACAGTCAGCTCAATTCATGAATCAAAGATTGATATAACAAAATACTGCAATAATTCTTCACAGGTTAAGGTACGGTTCAGACTGACATCAGACGCAAGTACGCACCTCGACGGTTGGTATGTGGATGATATCTTAATAACAAAGTATACCGGTTCAAGCAGACCGGTCGTGAATAATAATGAGCTGGACAATATGGAAATAAGTTATTCATTGGCTCAAAACTATCCTAATCCATTTAATCCTTTTACAAAGATTACTTACCAGATTCCGAAATCTTCATTTGTAAAGCTTAATATTTATGACATTACAGGCAGATTGGTAAAAACTTTGGTAAACGAAGTGAAGGAGCAAGGTACACATAGTGTAACCTTCAACGGATCCGGATTAGCCAGCGGAACATACTTTTACAGACTTGAATCAGGACAATTCGCTGAAATCAAAAAAATGATATTAGTAAAATAGTTTTTATATAAAACAATTTATAAAATCAAAGAGCCTGACAGTGTAACTGTTAGGCTCTTTTAAACTTAACGGTAAAATACAATATTGATGATTCATTTTCCAGGAGCATACCACATGTATCCCGCACAATCAACAGCTGACAACATATTCAATCACGTAATCCAGTGCAGTAAATTCCACCCAATGATTATAATAGTAAATTACTTAACTATAAGAGATTGCCGCGGTCGCTTCACTCCCTCGCAATGACAAAGAAGGTGAGGAATTCTCCCTCTTAAAACCTCTCGAACCATCTGTCATCATTTTCTTCGATGGGTTCAGGGCCTACTATTGAGCCGTCGGTATAAACGGTTAGCTTATAGCCCGCTTCCACTACGATGACCATCTGATCAACTACTTCCTGCACCTCGGATGAGAACTCTGTCATCTTTTGCGTAAATTCCTCCATGGATATCCTGCCCTCTTCAAAATCTTTGGCAACCTTTTCCATTTGTTCCTCTTTACTTTCTATCTTGCTGGTAATAGGGGGCTTTACTTCCACAGAGCCCTCATACACCTTAACGACATCGGAATTTCCGGTCGACGCGACTACGAACTCTGTTCCCCTGACACCTATAGCAGTTCTGTTTTCGGATGTCACTTCGAATTTCGCTCCACCAACGAGTTTTTTTATCTTTGTAAATACTCCGCCGAAATTCAGGCGGGAATTGCTCTGGATCTGTTCGCAAATATTATTGTCAGGAGTGAATTTAGTGTTTTTATCGACGATAATAAATGAGTCATCCGGTAAAAGAATCTTCACGTAGCCGTTATCACCTGTAACAATTTCTTCACCAGCCTTTATGACATCGCCTGATTTCACCTTTTTTCTTTCCCAGGTATAGACGCTTCCCTCTTTATCCTCGCATCCCCCGGCTACTGTGGTTTTAACCATAGCTTCAGCTGTGCCTTCCACCATCACTCTAAACGAGCATTCCTCGTCGGTAATTGTAATTTGCTCACCAGTGCCATCGTACGATAATGAATCGTGCGGATCCGAAAAAAATGAATGATTAGCAAAAGAAAGGTTGGGAAAAATAAGAAAGAATATTATAACTAATAGATAATTATAAATTTTTACAGCTTGCCCGGTTAAGATCGACAAAGAAGCAATTTCAGTTATTTCAGTAATTCCAGATTTTTTCATTATTATCACTCCATTAGGTTAACTTTTATTTTGAAATGAACTATACCGTTGATTCAGGAAATCAAATTTACTTACATTCTTTTTAATTCGCAATGTCGCGGGAACATAAATCTTATGCGAATGGTTTGCATTTGTATTGATTTATTTCCTAAAATTTACGATTTTGCAAATGAATCGCAATTATGCATAACCATCACGAACATAACGACAAATCCGGGCAATCCGAACATAAAAGGATCTCACGTCTCGATATGCTGGGATTCTCCGCGTCGACGATATGCGCAATTCACTGCGCGCTGATCCCGGTGATATTGCTGTTTCTGCCGCTGATCGGACTGGAATTCATCCACAATCCAATTATCGAGTTCACTTTAATCGGGTTAAGCTTAGTTATAGGAATATATACACTTAGGAGCGGATATCTCAAACATCATGGCAGGATCTACCCCACTGTACTTTTTGTACTTGGACTGGCAATAATTGTATGGGGACACTTTTTCATAGGTCACGAATTACACGAAGGGCATATTGACGAAATAACGACATTGAGCATAATTGGAGCAGTAGTTATTCCCGTAGGCGCGATAATGATAGCCATAGCGCATTATATGAACCGCAAAATGTGCCTGAGCTGCCCGGTAGATCATGACCACGGTGAAGAACTATGCCATGAGCAGCCACATATTCATCATCACCACGAGCATAATGAAAAGATGGAGGCAACTGATGTGGTTTAGGAGAAAATTTTTTGTAAGATTAACACACCCCGTCATCCACGATAAAAAACATCGCGGATGCCACCCCTCTCAAGAGGGGATTTTTCGCAATCCCCGACTTAATACTAAACAGAAAATAAGTTTTTTTCTAATCCTCTTACTCATTACATCGTCGGTTGTAAGCACGTTTTCTCATAGTCATGATATAGAGGTAAACGAGGGACAATGTTATCATTCACCTGAAGATGAGCACCATCATCACTCTGTCCATCATGATTGTTCCTCGTGTACATTCACACACTCATTCAAAACAGCCGATGTACCTTACGCTTCAGATTTAATAGTAAACAATCATTCATACACACTATATTCTCATAAAGTAACATTCCTAATCAATCCTGTATTACACAATAACACAGGACTTTCCCCTCCCGCTCGTTCATAATTATCTAACCGCATACCGCGGATATTAATCTAAATACACTTCTCCATTTTACTGAATTGGAGAATAAATAATTACGGACATGAAATTAGCTATATTGCCGGTACCGGTAATACTGCTTATGATTTTAGCATTATTACCATCAGAGTACCTGGCAGCACAGGATACATCGAAGGTATATGAAATCGACAGCATCGAGGTGGAAGCCGAAGCGCCGAGGGACGAGAGCACCCTAACCAGGGATGAAATAACTGGCAAGGAGCTCGATAAGACCAAGGGAAAACCGCTTGCTGAAGCATTGAAGGAAATAACGGGGGTAAACTCCATCCAGACGGGTTCCTCCATCTCAAAGCCGATAATACACGGTCTCCACAGCAACAGGATACTTATACTTAATAACGGTGTGAGACAGGAAAGCCAGCAGTGGGGATTCGAGCATGCGCCGGAGATAGACCCCTTCATCGCAAAGAAGCTGACAGTCATCAAAGGAGCTAACTCCGTGCGGTACGGTTCGGACGCGATAGGCGGAGTGATACTCGTCGAACCGGCAGACCTCCCCTATTACACGAATTACATATCGAGTGAAGTGAACCTTATTGGATTCAGTAACGGCAGAGCGGGAGTTTTTTCGGGAATAGTGGAGGGCAGTTATGATAAGATACCGGGTTCGGCATTTCGCCTGCAGGGCACGTTAAAACGCTCCGGCAATATTCAAACCCCGGATTATACGTTAAGGAATACGGGATTTGAAGAGGAGAATTTCTCGGTAGCACTGGGGCTCACGGATTATGGTAATGCGGGGATAGAGGGATTCTACAGCAAGTTCAACAGCAAGATAGGCATATTCACCGGCGCGCATATTGGTAACCTCACCGACCTCGAGAATGCTTTTAAAAGGAAGGTTCCGTTCGATACGTCATCGTTTTCATACGCTATAGAGCGGCCTTACCAGGATATCCACCACGACCTGTTGAAGATAAACGGTTACCTGACTACAGGAAAAGATACAAAGCTCAGCGGTGAGTACGCGTGGCAGTATAATGAAAGAGCGGAATACGACAGTCATACCCCGACTAATCCGGCGCTATTATCGCAGCCTGAATTGTTTTTCGGAATCACGACACATTCAGCTGAAGTTGTTCTCGATCACCGGAACCTTGGACCATTTCATGGCAAGGCGGGTATATCATTCGTGCGGCAGACCAATCTTGACAAGGGAAGAGACTTTATGCCAAACTTCGAGAATTACTCGGGCGGTATTTTCCTTTTAGAACAGACAAGTACCGATAAACTTGAACTGGAAGCTGGAATAAGATTCGATTACAAGTGGCAGAAAATATATAAGAATGTCAGCGGTACGGTAATTTCACCTGAGTTTTCATACAGTAATATCTCAGGTGTGCTCGGTGCAAAGTACCGGTTTTCAGAGGACAGCTGGTTCAGTTTGAATGCCGGTACAGCGTGGCGTCCGCCGTCCGTAAGTGAATTATTCAGCGACGGGGTGCACCATGGTTCCGCGTCATTCGAGGTGGGTAATGAAAATCTTGGCACTGAGAATTCGTACCAAATAACCGTTACAATACATTATGATGACGAAGAAAAGCTGCACGCAGAACTGACAGCATATTATAATTATTTCAACGGATACATATTCCTCGAGCCGCGTCCCCCTGCAACACTTACAATACGCGGGGCATTCCCGACGTTCTATTATACACAGGCAGACGTAGATTTTAAGGGTATAGATGCGGACGTGAATTACAGCCTGTTCCCGTTCCTCACGATATCATCGCGAGCCTCACTAGTAAGGGCATATAATCTCACAATAGATGATTACCTTTTCCTGATACCATCGGACAGGTTTGAAAATTCGATTACGCTGAAGACGGACAAACTTTTAATGTTTGAAGATGTATCGTTCACTTTTGGCGCGCTGAATGTTTTGAAGCAGACGAGGGTTCCCTTGAATGTGGACTATGTTCCTCCGCCGGACGGGTACATGCTTTTTAATTCTGATATCGAAGCAACTCTTCCAATAGGTAAGCAGGAACTGCAGCTGGGACTAAGCGTCGACAATATTTTCGATACGGCATACAGGGATTACCTCAACAGGTTCAGATACTATACGGACGATATCGGAAGAAATATAACTCTCAGAATCATAATACCGATAGATTTTAAAAAATAATTTTTAATGAAACTTAATAAGCAAGAATGAAAAACATAAAATCAAAAATTCTTTTACTTTCAGTCTCAGCTTTGATAATTATATACGGGTGTACATCAGATGACATTGTAAATCCGGATCCGCCAAACGATCCCGAATTGATAACAACAATGATATTAAAATTCGATAACCAATTGGACGGAGTAGTTGAATTCATTTACAGGGATCCTGACGGCGAAGGCGGAAATCCACCGGAAAGGTTCGATACCATAAGAATTGCAAACAACGTTAACTATGATGTACAAATACTCTTACTTGACGAAAGCGATCCAAATAACATCGATACGATTTCAAATGAAGTAGAAGAAGAAGGCGCTGAGCACCAGTTCTTTTTCATCCCGAGCAGTGTAAATACTACGATCACTTATGACGACATGGATAAAAACGGCTGGCCTATCGGATTAAAAACTATCTGGATGAACGGAGCAGCAAGTACGGGAACAGTAAGGACATTACTGAAGCATCAACCGGGCGAGAAACAACCCCCACCGGGAGATCCAAATGTTGGAGAGACAGATGTAGACCTGGATTGGGTTACAGAAATACAGTAGATAATTATCGTAGGAGCTCGTTTTGTTGCAGGTGACAACATCTGCAACGGAGGGAAGTGGAACGGGTGTTTTACATTACCCCCGTCCCTTCGGGACACCCCCCTTTCTAAAAGGGGGGATTTTTTATAAAATTAGTCTGTGTATTATATTTTCTGTGGGACGGTTAACTGGCGCATGCCGTCGATCGAGCCGAGGTAACCGAATCCGCTTTGTTTGATGCCTACCCACGGAGTACCGGAAACGCCGCCGATACCGCGGTTAAGGCCGATCATGCCGGATTCAATTTTACGGGCAAGCTCTTTACCCTTCTTCTTGCTTTTAGTCCAAATAGTCGCGCCGAGTCCGAACGGTGAATTGTTTGCTTTTTCGATCGCTTCCTCACCTGATTTAACTTTTTGAATGCAGACTACGGGTCCGAATGTTTCGCGAACCATGATGTCGTGGCTGTCTTTCAGATTTGTGAGCACGGTTGGCTCCATAAAGAAGCCTTTGGAATTGACGCCGTTGCCACCGTAAAGAAGTTTAGCGCCTTTCTTTTTTGCTTCCTCTACCTGAGAAATAACATGGTCACGCTGTGTTTTATTTACCATTGGTCCCATATCGGAATTCTCATCGAAGCCGTCACCGAATTTGAAATTTTTAACGCCGTCGAGGATAAGCTTTTCGAATTCATCCGCTACTTTCTCATCGACGTAAATCCTCTCGACTGAAACGCAAACCTGACCGGAGTTTCTAAGTGAACCGTTAACTGCGTAGCCGGCTGCTTTTTTAAGATCGGCATCTTTTAAGACTATCATTGGGTCTTTACCACCGAGTTCGAGTACCAAGCGGTTAAGCTTCTTAGATGAAGCTTCCATTATCTTTTTACCGACTGCCTGTGAACCAACGAATCCGACCATATCGATATCGGCATTTACGAGAGCGTCACCAACTTCACCTGCACCCTGCAATAGATTTATTACACCTTTTGGGAGATGCTTATTATATATATCATAAATTGCTTTACCTGTGAGAGGAGTATTCTCGGATGGTTTGAATACGACTGTATTACCCGCGAGAATAGCCGGGGTTAGAAGTGATTCAGGCATACCGACCGGGAAATTCCACGGAGTGATAACCGCAACCACCCCGATTGGTGCGCGATGGAGTTCGGTAGTCAGATTTTCTTCCTTTAGAATTTCGGTTTTATAAGCAGTCTCAGCAAGTTTAATATGCTCTTTAATGCCATACGATGAGCCGATAGTTTCACCGACGGCAGATTTATAGGTTTTACCCATTTCTTTCGTAACGAGTTCGCCTATTTTTTCACGGTTCTTGTAAAGGTCATCGGCAATCTTACGAACGGCGGCGATACGTTTCTTTAACGGTGTATCGCTCCATACTTTAAGTGCTTTACGCGCCATCTTAACGGCTGAAGCAATCTCAGCTGAAGACGAGCATTTTATTTTTTCTATCAACTCACCTGTAGACGGATTGATATCGAGAATGAACTTCTGTTTCATTTATTTTATCCTTATAAAAATTTCTTAAAAAAGCTCAGGATACCCTGTTTCCAGGCGATCCTGTGCGTTACACCCGTACCCTGCTGAATTTTGTCCTTATTATCGAGGTACCACTGGTATGAACGAATTAGGGCTTCGGAATTAGAATATTTCGGATTCCAGCCAAGCTGCTGTTCGGCTTTTTCTATGGATACGAATGAATCAGTATCAGCCGTTCCGTAGATCCATTTGTATAAAGGTGAAATGCCAAGCATTTCAAAGAAACTCAAAGCGGGTTTAACCAGCCACGACGGAGTACGCATAACACGTGAGCCTGTTCCGGCATATTCACACATCGCACCGACGTCTTCCTCAACTGTTTTAAACTCTTTCGCACCAACGTTGAAAGTGTCGTTAATCTTTTCAAGCGGAAGTGTGCTGGCGAGTAGAATCGCATCGACGAGGTCTTCCACTTCAAACAACTGGTAACGGTTCTTGCCATTTCCAATGATAGGAATTTTTACACCGGACTCTACCCAATCGTAAAGTATCTGGAATACACCGAGACGGGCTGTACCGATGAAGCTCTTCGGGCGAAGGATCGCGATAGGAAGACCCTTAGCGCGGTACTCCTCGCAGACTTCCTCTGCCTGAACTTTACTTTCACCGTAAGGACCTACACCCACGCGGTTATGGTATTCATACAGCGGGTGCACATCCGGTACACCGTATACGGCAGTCGATGAAATGTGTATTACGCGGTTTACGTTATTTTTGAGTGAGCTCTCTAGAACGTTTCGAGTACCGTCCACGTTGGTTTCGAATATGTCTTTCTTTTTCCAGAGAGGCAGCGCGGCGGCGCAGTGGATCACTACATCGACGTCTTTCATCATTTCATCCATCTGATTTTGGTCGCGGACATCACCATAGATGCAGTTGATCTCGGGATTGTACTCCCCTTTCGGGAATTCGGCTATATCGAAGAAAGTAGTATTCTTCGCTTCAGCTATCTTATCGATCTTTAAGTTAATGTGGTAACCGAGGAAGCCTGCCCCGCCGGTTACAACTATTTTGAGATTTGGATTTTTCTCCAATGTTGGTTATTTATTTTATTTATTAATTTTTTATTTTTTATTACCTCACCCCTAACCCCTCTCCTTATAAAGGAGAGGGGAACTAGTGATAAAAGTTAATGACCATTAGAATTTAATATCTACCATACACTTTGATTATGCTTTGGCGAATTTCAGAAAATTTGTCAGTTAGCAATGTATAGATTATTTCCGCTACGTTTTGGGGTTTTACCCAGGTTTTAATGTCGTCTTCGCTGCCCCACTCACGGTTAGCGGGTGTATCCAGAATGCTTGGTACAACGGTATTTGCGCGGATATCAGTGTCTTTCATTTCTTCGGCGATGGTATTCATCAGGTTGATCACGGCAGCTTTAGCTACAGAGTAAGCAAATACACCGGGTGACGGTTCAAGTGCGGCGATAGCCCCGATAGAGACTATACGACCGTATCCGGTTTCTTTCATTCGTTTCAAGACTTCACGTGAGAAATAGAAAGTAGATTTAAAATTGAAATCATACATCTTGTCGAGAAGTTCGGTATCCATTTCCACAATCTGTTTCTTAGGGTGGATACCACCGACTGTATTTATCAGGTAATGGATGTTACCGTTTTCCAGTTTAGATACGCTGTCGACGAACTCAACGACTGACTCTTCACTTGTAGCATCGCAAACGAAGGCAAAGATAGATTTAATGTCGGGAGCTTCCTCACCAGCATCCTGCGAGCGGTCGAAGACCTCTTTAAACTCTTCCATAGTAATCGTGGGTACGTAGACTTTTATGCCTTCGGACGCAAGCCGGTGAACGACTTCCCTCCCGAGAGCCCCGGTACCGCCTGTTACTATTGCTACTTTCTTTTCACTCATTGTATCAAACTTTTATGCTAAACAAATTTTACCGAGGACAGAGCTTTTGCCTGCACCTGAAACCGAGGGCATCCCGGCTGGATTACCGTGAAGGGCTTCATTCGCAAGTAACGCAAAAAGCACAGCCTCTTTATTACCGGAAGTAATTCCGTTATAATTTAATTCAGTAACTTTTGAATCGTTGAAATACTGTTTAAGCAGTTCCATCAGAAATTCATTTTTCGCTCCGCCACCGCTCACAATCACTTCATCCGGTGTTTCATTTATAAACTCTTTTACATTGTAGTGGATAGTGTATGCGGTGTAATCCGTGACCGTTCTCATAACGTCTTCATCCGATATATTCTGCGCTACGGAAATTATGTATTCGTAAAAGCTCTCACCGTAAAACTCACGTCCGGTAGATTTAGGGGGTTTAGTATTATAGTAATTATCGAACCGCATAATCTCATCAAGCAGTTTCTGGTTAAGTTTGCCCTTTGCCGCCTGACTTCCGTTTTCATCGAAGGGTTTATTATAAAACTCTTTCGACAAACGGTCAAGCAGCATATTACCGGGACCAGTATCGAACGCTATGACATCTTCGATAGAGCAGTCCTTTTTCAAAAAGGTGATGTTGGATATACCGCCGATATTAATCAGAAGGCGGGTTTTGTCACTGCTTCGAAAAAGAACATAATCGAGGTACGGAGCGAGAGGAGCACCCTGCCCTCCGAGAGCCATATCGGCATTCCGGAAATCACCAATAGTCATTATACCGGTTAGATTAGCGATAACGGACGGGTCACCTATCTGCAGAGTAGATTTAACGGAGTAACCTGAGACATTATCATCTTTCGGGTAATGGTAAACCGTCTGCCCGTGAGAGCCGATCACATCGATGTCGGAATTTGAAAGACCGTTCTTATTTATGAATTTATTAATGCTATCTGCGAATAAGTGTCCTACGGCGAAATTCAGCTTGCATACGTCTTCGACAGTGCCTGTATCTTTATCCGAAGTTTTGAGTATAAAATCACGTATATCACCGGGAATATCCTCAGAACCTGACGCAACAACGCTAATCTGGGCATCTTTGCCGAAACCGGAAATCTCAGTGAGAACGAGATCTACCGCATCGATGGAAGTGCCCGATATTGCCCCAATTATACGCCTGTTTTTCTTGTCTATTAAATCTATGACCGTTTTCATCAAATGCAACAAATATAGCTTTAATACGAATTATATTCTATGGAATTAGAATTACATCAACATAAAATAAAGTACTAAATGAACAAAATCTTTGACTTTAGCATAGAAAATATAGGTGAATGTTGTTATTTTGGGTATCTATATTCAACTCAAATATAACAAAGGCAGAAATGGAAGAGTTTAATATCGAACTTAAGAATAATCAGGATATAACGGTTATCCACCTGGAAGGGTTTCTTGACGCGCATACATCATCAGAGCTGGAAAAGTGTTTCGAGGACTTAATAAACGATAAGCGTTACAGGATAGTGGTAAATTTCCACAAGCTGACCTATATCAGCAGCGCGGGATTGGGAGTATTTATGGCATTTATCGAGCCGATGCGAGAGAACCAGGGCGATATTAAGCTTAGTAATATGAGTGAAAAGATCTATAATATTTTTGATATGCTGGGATTCCCGGTGCTTTTTGAGATATATAAAGACGAAGCCGCAGCTTTAGATAAATTTAAGAACGGCAGTGCAGAAAAAACCAATGACTAGAAAATGTAAACGAATGAGAGAAACACAGGAGCTATAATTTGGGAGGCAACAATAAAATAACGATTTCCAGCTCGACAAAGAATCTGGCAAAGATACGAGAGTTCGTCGAGCATAAAGCCCTCGATATGGGATTTGATGCTACACTGGCAAACCAGATAGTACTGTCCGTGGATGAGGCATGCACAAATATTATCAAGTACACACATAAATTCGATGAGTCACAGCATATAGACCTGCAGGTCGATGAGAATTCCAAAGCGATAAAGATAACAATCAATTACCAGGGTGAGAGTTTCAATCCACACAATGTGAACGACCCTGATATGAAAAGTTACTTCGAGAAGTTCCAGGTAGGCGGACTGGGAATACCACTAATGAAGAAGTTTATGA
>CALGOI010000326.1 GCA_937959065.1 uncultured Ignavibacteriota bacterium
GACATCCTGATAATATGCTCTCTTACCCTGTAAGCAATTTCTTCGAGCTCTTTTCTTCTTTGTTCTTCCATTAAATAGTTTTAGTTTGTTCTTTTGATATTGTTTTTAACACATCTAAATGATTTCGGTACCAGTTTACACCGGCGTACATTTTGTTGAGATCGTATATTTCGGGTTTTTCTTCCAGCAGTTTGAGTATGTCATCCAACCCGAATTTCGGATTGCTTTCGTACAGTTCATCATAAATCCTGCTGATGAAATCATAATCCTCTTTGTAGTCAATTGTAAACCTGTGAGACATCGAATAGTCTTTTCCGGATTCCCATTCTACATTGCCTACCCTGAACCGGTCTTTGTTTTCCCAGATATATGGAGTCGTATGCTCTCTTTCCATTGGAAGTTTTGCCTCATTATAAGCTGTTTCGAGGACTCTCATTGGCATAACCTCTACGTCATTACCGTCTGGGTAAGTAGCAGGGTGTAGGTTGCTCACAAAATCATACCTATCCTCATTTTCAAGATAATAGTTGATAACCCTATCGATGACTTTGGGATCTATAAGAGGGACGTCGGATGGGATCTTTACTACAATGTCAGCGTTATATTCTTTCCCTGCTTTGTAATGTCTTTCCAGCAGGTCGGTAGGGTGTCCCCTGAAGCAGTTGAATCCGTGTTCTTTGCATAGCTCCTCTACTTTATCATCCTCATTGTCATATGTTGTAGCAACTACAACTGTTTTAGTAACTTTAGCGGCTTCTATTCTCTCAACCATCCTCACAAGAAGCGGCTTTCCTGATAAAGGCATAACTATCTTGCCGGGTAAACGGGTCGAACCCGTGCGCGCTTGAGTGACTATTACTATATTTTTGTTTTTACTATCCAAATAAATTGCACTACCTACCTTGCTGCGCTGTAACTTTTGCTGAATGTTTTTGTTTGTTCCTGATCCGATTTCCCGTTTGTAGGTATATTATACTCGTTTCCTTCTAATAACCCTCTGCAAACTTCCGCAATATTTTTAGCGGAAGCACCTCCGTTTTGAATCGGAGTTAATTCCTTCAGCTCTTCGAGCGGAAACTCAGAGTAAACTTCTTTATCTAAAGCTAACCCCACATATACCACAGTTGAAAACTTTGTTATCAACGTATCACAGTTTGCTATCATGTGATTAGTATTCCCGACTGAATAAACCAGTGCTCCCGGAGCCCATTTGTTGATCTCTCTTGTAGCTCTGGGTACGTTCTCATTAGGATGCAGTTTAAAGATTATCTGCTTTCCGTCTGCGATCCTCATTACTTTCTTTATAAATTTTTTCCTATTCTCGTATTTATACGTTTCCCTTGCATCGGACGTGCATACTAACACATAGTTTCTGTGTGGAAAATTATTATCAAGATATGTTTGGCAATCGTCAAAATTTGGTAATCCGGTTACAATTAGCTTATCTCTGTCTGCTCCCTTTCTCGCAAAGAGTTCTTTATACCCCTCCGATGCTACGCAAAATTTTGTGTACATGTTGGAGATTCCTGTCGTCGATGTGCTGGCAAAATATCTCGGGAGATTAAACTTCCTTACAATCCGATAAGTTAGGTTTTCAGGATCTGTCATCCCTTCCTGGACCAATACCATTTTCTTGTCACGGGTATTCTTTGGAACTACAAGGTCACTGCAGGTTACTACAAGGTCATAATCGTGTGACCTGCCTTCAAAATCATTTTTGAGTCTGTGTGCCTTTAGATATGCGTCTGTTCTTCTTTTGAATTTAACTCCAAGAACTGAAAAATTCAGTAGCCCCATCCGTTGGGCAATTCGTTCAATCCCGTCACAATAATATGCCGAAAAATACTTGTCATATCCCTCCAGATGCTCGGATACCTGGTGTAGCATAGTAGTTTGGTTCATTGAGCCGCAGATGAATAGGATCTTTTTCATAAAAGCGTGTAATATTTTAGAATATGCTTATTTTATGAATTAATATAAATGAATTAACATCTTCCTTAAAATACTAATTTATAATCAATTATGTCAATAACCCGCCTGCATAAAATTTCGATTATATTAGGAGGAATATTTATATATTAAACAAATAAGATATAAAGTAAATTTTCGTAATTATCATAAAATTATTATATTTTTGTAAGGAATTAAGGTTTTATTAATGCGCATACCTCCTGAAAAACTTGATGAAATAGCCCAGGCAAACGATATCGTTGATATTATCTCGTCATATACACGGGTGAAAAAAAGCGGAAAGTCTTTTCTTGCACTTTGCCCTTTTCACCCGGATAAGAATCCATCGATGAATGTGTCACCTGAAAAACAGGTGTACCACTGCTTCTCTTGCGGTGCCAGCGGGAATGTGTATAAGTTCGTTCAGGAACATGAGAAGGTTACCTTCGTCGAAGCCGCGCAGATACTTGCCGACCGCGCCGGCATCGAACTGAATTATTCCTGGAGCTCTCCTGATACATCTAATGAGGTGTCACTACTGTTCGAGATAAATAAATTCGCTGCGAAATATTTCCACAACAACCTAAAAAACGCTCCCGATGTAAAACATGACTTTGTAATGGATTATCTTGCTGCAAGGAAAATTAAGCCCGACATGGTTACTAAGTTCGGTATAGGTTATTCACTCAAGGCATGGGAATCACTATTTAACTACTTCGCAGAAGATAATTCCTTCAAAGCACGTGACGTTGAAAACGCAGGACTTATTGTAAAAAGGGAAAACGAAAACACACGCTTTTATGACCGCTTCAGGGGACGCTTGATGTTCCCAATATTCAACGAAAGCGGTAAAGTTGTCGCCTTCGGAGGACGTATCTTATACGAGGATGAAAAAGGTGCTAAGTATATCAATTCACCTGAATCAAAAATATATAATAAGAGCAAGATACTTTACGGATTGAACTTCGCCAAAGAACCCATCCGCGCTAATGATAGTGTCATTATAGTCGAGGGTTATATGGATGTGATATCTCTCTACCAGGCGGGAATATACAACGTAGTTGCATCCAGCGGTACCGCTCTTACCGAAGACCAGGTGAGATTACTATCCCGCTATACAAAGAACATTATACTTTTATTCGATGCAGACTTCGCCGGTATAAAAGCTGCTAAGAGAGGTATAGAGATTATTCTCGAAGCAGGACTGGACCTTAATATAGTCTCGCTGCCGGAAGGAGAAGATCCTGACTCAATCGTTAAACTTGAAGGTAAAGATGGTTTCATTAAACATCTCAACAAAAAGAAGTCAGTTATTAAATTCATTGGCGAAACTTATGAAAAAGAAAATAAACTCTCCACTCCTGAAGAAAAAACAGAGTTTGTAAAAGAGATTATTTCATACGTCAGTAAAATGCCTGATAGCATAAAACGGGCTTTTTATATTAAGGAGATTGCATCACTCTATAATCTTTATGAATCCGACCTTCGTAGTGTGCTCGAAAGTGCCATAAAAAACGGTCATCAAATACCCGGAAACCGACGTTGGTTTCGGAAACAAAAAAAGTCAACCGTAGTAAAAAGAATGGAGCGCCTGGTCTGGAAGAAGATCTGCTAAAGATCTTCATAAAGGGTGATTCCGAAGCTCTGGATTTTGTGGAGAATAATCTGCATATCGAACATATATTCAGCGAACTTGTTTCGGAATTAGCAAAATCATTCCTTGATCAGCTGATTGATGAAGGAAAAACTGATATACCAAAACTCTTGAATAAGATTGACGATGAAGACGCTAAAGCTCTGATCACAAGACTTTCCGTGGATAAATACCGTGTAAGCCGGAGAGATACCGATGTTAAGAACGACCATTTCTCGGGAATTGCCGAAGAAAAGGTTAATATTAAATTTGCGCGGGATGTTCTCAAAAGACTGGAGAAAAGAAAATACGAATCAGAACTTGAGAAGCTCCCCAAAACCGAGGAATACCTGGAAAAGAGGCAGGAGCTGAGATTAAAAATTAACGCTCTTGAAAAATCTTAATTTAATAGCTATGAAAAAGCTTATTGTGGTTGTTATTGGAATTCTCGCTCTTTACTCTTTTACTGATAACGTAAAATCAAAAGGCATTTACAATACCGTGGACTCACTCGAAGTCGATAAGAATCCCCCTATGATGGGCGAACAATTTATCCGCTATATGAGTGCGCCTGATAAGCGCCGCCCGGGTGAAGAACCCAAACCCAAAAAATATTACGTGCTCGAAGTCTCGACCGATGTGATGGAAAACGGTGTGAGACGTGCTATGCCTTTTATAATGCTTGAGAGAGATGGTGAAGAGTACTTCGTGGCATTCGAAGTTGTAACTTCTTTTGAAACAGAAGAGGAAGTCTTAAAATACGCCGAAGAGAATAACATTACTGATATCGATATAAAAGATTATTCAGAAGACGTTCCTGACGAACAGGATCCGGATGCCAGGGATAATTAATTTGATGACTCTCCTCCACACTTAAATGACTCTATTGCGGGGTTTGGACAGGTTAGTAATAACCACTAAACCCCTCGTTCCCAAATTCCGGTTTGGGAACTATGCAATCTTCCCTCTACTCTATCCCAAAGATTGCCTTTCCCCATAAAAACATCGCTGCCGTGATTATAAACGACCCGGCTAGGTTGAGCCATATACCAACCCGTACCATGTCCTTCACTTTTATCATGTTGCTTCCAAATACGATCATGTTTGCCGGTGTTGCTATAGGAAGCATAAATGCGAACGATGCCGCGAAAGTAACGGGTATCATCACAAGCAGAGGATCAATACCAATGGTCTGAGACATCACCAGTATCACAGGGAGAAATATCTGTGAGGATGCGGTATTGGATGTGAACTCGGTGAAGAAGTTCATAAACGTTGCCAGGCATAATACAAGTACAAATGGCGGGAATACCGCAAAGACGCTTAGCTTGTTTGCCATCCATTCTGAAAGCCCCGTCGCGACGAATCCTTCCGCCAGCGCGAAACCTCCTCCGAATAATAGTATTACACCGAAAGGTATTTTCGTCAGGGCTTTGGTATCCATTACCATCTTTCCTTTGGGATGTTTCGCCGGTATCAGGAATAATACGATTGCCATGAATATTGCAACGGTTGCGTCCGTGTAGAATCCGGGGTTAGGCATGATGTTACTCCATCCCGGAATGAGTAGCGCGCCGATTTCAAGGTCGGCTCTCGTGAACCACAATACCGCCGTTGCAATAAAAACACCAAGTACTACCTTCTCTTCGTAATTAATTTTCCCGAGCTCTCTGTACTCGTCTTTTAAAATTGTCGGGTCGAGTTCCGCGTCGTGGTTGTTCGGGATTAGCATTTTTTTAAGCATTACATAAGCCACAAACAATAGTATCAGCGATGCCGGTAACCCGAAGAGAAACCATGTCGTAAAATTTACTGCTTCACCTGCCGGGAATGCCTTTATGTAATTGCTCAGAAAGATCAGGTTAGGTGGTGTTCCTACAAGTGTTGCTGTGCCTCCAATACTTGACGCGTATGCTATACCAAGCAATAATGCTAATGAAAATTTTGAGGTACTTTTCGTCTGGCTATTGATTTCGTAAACTACCGCAAGCGTTGTCGGCAGCATCATCATTACTGTTGCAGTGTTTGATATCCACATCGATAGAAAATAAGACGCGAACATAAAGCTGAATAATATCTTTCCCGGGTTGTTTCCGACCGACATTATTATCCTGAGTGCTATGCGTTTGTGGAGGTTCCATTTCTCCATCGCAATGGCAATTATGAACCCGCCTATAAAAAGAAATATTACCTGGTTCATATATAGCGGCGCTATATCCTTTGTATCCATTATCCCGAAAAACGGGAAAAGGATAAAAGGCAGTATTGCCGTTACAGCGATGGGTATTGCCTCGAGTACCCACCATAATGCCATCCAGACAGCTACCGAAAGCATATATGTCAGCTCCGGCTTGGCCGGGTCTATCTCAACGAATATATTTATAAGTAAAGCAGCAAGAGGTCCAAGACCGATCTTCACAACTGCCATAATTGGGTCGTCTGTGTGCCTTGAGAAGAAATTTCGGATGGTATCAAATGCCATTAAGAATAACTTAAGATTCGTTAAATTTATATCCTTTTGACCTTAATTTGAATGATAAAGAATGAAATCCCTTCCTAGCTTGTACCATAATTGATGCGGGAGAGGGGTGGTATCCGCTTAGCAATCCCCGTTCTCTCCATAGGGGTCCTCACGGACAAATTCCTATTTCAAACAATCTCGTTCCCAAATTCCGATTTGGGAACGGCACTCCTTCGGAGGGTACCAAATAAGAACTTGACAAACTTTATGAACTTGATAACTAGTAACTTATTCCACAATCGGGGATATATACGTATATAACCTTCTTTTCCTTTTTTAACCTGTTCCGGTTCGGTATATTGTTTTAGTTTATTAACCGGTAAATATCTTGAAAAGTGGTTAATAAAAAAACTGAAAATTATCACTGCCTCAGAAAGTTATGATAAAACAAACCCGGGTTTTAGACTAAATAAAAATTTTTTGTAACATTTTGTTTTTACATCTACCGCTTGATTCCTATGAATATCAATTATTTGACTTTGAATAAATGCTAAATGATAGTTAACTTATGATGTTGCTGACCTGATTGGGGGCAAATAAAAATATAAATTACTATGAAAAAAAGATTTACGATAGGATTGCTCCTGCTTATGCCGTTGCTGATCCCCGGAATCAC
>CALGOI010000327.1 GCA_937959065.1 uncultured Ignavibacteriota bacterium
GCTTTGAAAAATACGAATGATATCATTAAATTAAGTGCTTAGTAAAAATTAACATATTATTTAATGCCATTACGACATAAATCAGCCCAGAAAAGAGCTAGACAGACAGATAAACGCACAGAAAGAAATAAAGCTTATAAAGCATTGATAAAGCGTTCGATAAAAAATGTAATTGAAGAGACTGATAAATCAACTGCTCAGGAAAAGTTTAAAAAGTCTACGACTGTATTCGATAGAGCTTCAGTGAAGGGTATTATTCACAAGAATAAAGCTGCCAGGATAAAGGCTCGCCTCGCAAAGCACGTAAACAGTCTATAATAATACTTGTATAAAGGTTTTAGTACCCGGTAAACATCTGTTGACCGGGTTTTTTTGTTTGCATTAAAGACGTCTTTTTTTAAGCCTGTATGCTATTGCATCAATTTCAACTTTAACATCTTTAGGCAGGCGGGAAACTTCCACAGTAGATCGTGCGGGTTTTGATTCACCAAAGAAAGCATTATATACTTCATTCATTTTCGGAAAATCGTTCATGTCCTTTAAATAGACTGTAGTTTTAATAACGAAATCCATAGAAGATTTATTATCCTCAAGAATGTGGAGAAGATTTTCAAGAGCTCCACGAGTCTGGGTTTCGATGTCGTCCCCGATAAGGTTACCTTCCATATCGAGAGCTATCTGTCCGGACGTGAAGATCAGGTCACCGTAAGCAATTGCCTGTGAGTAAGGACCAATCGGGTCCGGTGCAAGATGGGAGTAAATTGGTACTCTTTCCTTTTTTTCTTTTTTAAACGGCATATATTATTCGCATTTTTCTAAAATCCTGTCGAGATCGTCATTAGAATAGTATTCGATGACTATCTGACCGGAATTTTTGGATTTATCATTTATAATTTTAACGCGTGTACCAAAGTAGTTACGCAGCTTATCCTCAAGTTTTTCCAAATGGGGATCCCAGCTTGCCTGTATCGATTTTTTACTTTTTTTCTTTGGCTTGGATGACTTTGTAATTTCTTCGAGTTTCCTGACAGAAAGCTTTTCACTAATAATTCTTTTCCATAGTTCAAGTTGTTCCGAGACATTGTCCAGACGCAAGATGGTTCGTGCATGTGCCTCGGTGATCTCATTCTTTCGCAGGGATTTTTTTATCTCTGCGGGTAATTTTTGCAAGCGTAGATAATTTGCAACAGTACTCCTGTCTTTGGAAACTTTCTTAGCGACTTCCTCCTGAGTTAGTCCAATTTCATTCACTAACCGGAGAAATGAATTAGATAACTCCATCGGGTTAAGGTCTTCCCGCTGAATATTCTCAATAAGCGCCAGCTCCAGCATTTCCGATTTTTCATTCCCGGCGGGTTTATCATATATGAATGCGGGGATTGTTTTAAGCCCGGCAAGTTTTGACGCTCTTACTCTTCTTTCGCCGGAAATGAGTTCGAACATCCCCGATGTTTTGGAATGTTTTACGGTAATCGGCTGGAGAATCCCTTTTTCTTTTATAGAAGCTGACAGTTCTTTAAGTTTCCGGTCGTCGAATTCCTCTCTCGGCTGTAAGGGGTTTACTTTTATTTTATCCAGTCCTATCTCAAAGACTGTCCCGGCATTCGCAGCAATTTTTGAATCCGATACTGATTCAACGGCTTTATCCCCGAATAAAGCTGATAATCCCCTGCCTAACCTATCAGATTTTTGATCTTTATTATCCATTCTCGCTCATCTTTAAAAGATTCTCCCCTGTATCTTTGATTCCGTTTCGCAACAGGAACTCAAGTGAGAGGTCAATATGATTTTTTGAACCTGTAGATTGAGGGTCATACACTATAATGGGTTTTCCGAAGCTAGGGGCTTCACCCAGTTTAACATTTCTGAATATCTTGGTTTCAAAAACCTTTTCACCAAAATACTTTCTAAGTTCACCCTCGACCTGCTGTGAAAGACGGAGTCTTGAATCAAACATTGTTAATAAGTAGCCTTCAATATTTAAATCGGGATTAAACGAATTTTTAACAAACTTTATTGTGTTGAGTAATTGCGTAAGCCCTTCAAGCGCATAATACTCACACTGTACGGGAATCAGGACTGCATCTGCCGCGGTCAGAGCGTTAATAGTAAGCAAACCTAATGAAGGCGGGCAATCAATAAACACAAAATCAATTTTCTTACCAATGTCAGTATTGAGGAAATTATTCAGCTTTTGTTTTAAACGGAACTCCCTGTTTTGAAATTCTATCAATTCAAGCTCAGCCGCAACGAGATTAATATTGGACGGAACAAGAAAAAGATTATCGACCATTGTTTCTTTTGCGCAGTCCAAAACACTCTTCTCGGAAATAATAAGCTCGTATGATGATTTACCATCATCCTCAGGCTGAATACCAAGTCCTGATGTAGCATTTGCCTGTGGATCTGAATCAACAAGTAAAACCCTTTTTTCTGCAAGCGCAATCGCAGTAGAGAGATTAACAGCGGTTGTAGTTTTTCCTACACCACCTTTTTGATTTGCTATTGCTATTATTTTTGTCAATAGAGTGCTAAATTAGATTTCGATTTCATCCCCTGGTTTCATAACAAGACACTTTTTCCCGATGGCTTCGACTTTCTTCCTGAACTCTTCCGTATCTACTTTGATAGGCTCAAATGTGTTATAATGGATGGGTACAACAGTATCGGGATTTACAAACTCGGTTGCTTTTACGGCATCATTAATACCCATTGTGAAATTATCGCCAATTGGCAGGAAAGCAAGATTGATATTGTGCATCTCTCCTATTAGCTTCATGTCATAGAATATACCTGTATCACCGGCATGATATAGTATAGATCCGTTATTTGATACAATAACACCAGTGGGGTTACCTCCATAACTTCCATCTGGAAAGGAAGATCCGTGGTGAGCAATCGTAAATTTTACTTTGCCGAACGGAAATGAATTCGCGCCTCCGATATGCATTTGATGCGCTTTTATATCCTTTCCCATCACATATTCGCCAATCTCAAAGTTTGAGATTACAGTTGCATCGTTATTTTTGGCAATAATCTCTGTATCTCCGTAATGATCCCCGTGAGCGTGAGTAAGAATAATATAGTCACACTTTACTTCATTAGGGTCCATATCCGCAAAAGGATTACCTGTAATAAAGGGGTCAATTAAAACCGTATATTCTTTATCTTCACCCTGTATTTTGAGTTCGACAAATGAGTGTCCGTAGAAAATTGCCTTCATTTTACATCAATTATTTTACGTAATAATGCTAAATTACGATTAATTAGCTATTATTTCAATTCCGTAGTATTTCGTTAGAAAAGCAGGGAAAAACATACTTTTTAGAGAAAACTTGACAAATTAAACAAATTAGGATAGTTTTACATAACAACTAAATCCATATATGAAAAATTTACTATTATTGTTAATTACTGTGGCTGTATCTTTTTCCTTTTCCTGCTCAACAAGTAATAAAAGTTCGAACACTAACAGCGGCAATTTAAACGGTTCAAACGGAGATAAGCCTCTATGGTCCACGATCGAATATCATTATTATACAGGTCCTGTTTCACCGGAGTATCAATACCGTTACAAAGTTATTGTTAACGAAGACAAGAACTGCCAGTTCATTTATTATTACTCAGCTTCCGTAGATACCAACTATTATCAGAATTCATTTACCATAACCGAATCACAGTTGGCTGAACTTAATAAAGCAGTTAAGAACAGTAAAGTACTTGATGAAAATGTTTCTGAAGAGAGCAATCCACCAATCGGGGGTACACAACAATATGCTTATATAATTGTAGTCGATCCTAATCCCGATCTGGATCAATCACCCCGAAGGATAGAGATACCTGTTTTCCCGGAAGCAAAGTATAAAGAAAACATCGAAAAGTTATATTCTACTATACAGGGGTTAATTCCACCCGGTATTATGGAAGAAGCAAAGTCAAAAAATTAAGTTTGCAGAAATAATGGAGTGAGGAGAAAAATTTTCTGTATTCAACCAAAAAGAGCGCTAAAAATAGCGCTCTTTTTATTATATCTTCTTTAAATCGTAACCGTCTTTAGTGTCAATCACATCATAACCCATATCCTTTATCTTATTTCGCAGTTCATCCGCCAGCGCATAATCTTTATTCTTCTTTGCTTCTACTCTTTGATCCGCCCGTTTAATAACATTATCCGGGGCATCTGTCCCGGTTTTCAATTCGATCTTATCAAACTCCAATCCAAAAACTTTATCAAAGTCATATGCAGTACTTAGTTTTTCTTCAGATGACAAAGCATTGTCTTTTAGCATCTCATGTAATACGGCAAGGGCTTCGGTGGTGTTCAGGTCATCGTTAACTGCATCCATGAATTTTTCTTTATACCTTGAATTAGCAGAAGGCAGTTCATTACCCTCAACCCCTCTCTTCAGAAGTCTGATCTTTCCGGCGAGGTTCTCGTAACCGTTTTTGGAAGTATCCAGGCCTTCATAGGAAAAATTTAACTTCTTCCTGTAATGAGTATTCAACAAATAATAACGGTAGTGCATTGGAGAATATCCCTTGTCAACAAGTGTTTGTAAGGTAAGGAACTCGCCTTTGGACTTTGACATCTTGCCGGTATCTTCAAGCAGGAATTCACCATGCAGCCAATAATTGACATACTTCTCACCGTTGCATGCTTCAGACTGCGCTATCTCGTTAGTGTGATGAATCGGTATGTGGTCAATACCACCACAGTGTATGTCAAAATGCGGTCCGAGAAAATGCTTACTCATAGCAGAACACTCTATATGCCAGCCCGGGAAGCCCTTACCCCACGGAGAATTCCACTCCATTTGCCGCTGTGAATCTTTTGGAGAGAACTTCCACAAGGCAAAATCTGTGATATTTTTCTTCTCGCTTGAAAACTCGATACGTTTTCCCTCTTCAAGACCTTTAATATCAATTCGTGCAAAATCAGGGTATGAAGGGAATTTACTCGTATCAAAGTAAACTCCGTCGGAGGTAATATAAGTATATCCCTTCTCTTCCAGGCATTTAACCATATCAATCTGCTGCTGTAAGTAGTCGGTAGCTTTGCAATAAACATCGGGTGAGAGAATGTTAAGTCTTTTTACATCTTTTTTAAATACTTCTGTATAATGATCTGCTATTTCCCAGACGGTCTTTCCTTCCCTCGTCGCTCCCTTTTCCATTTTGTCTTCTCCTTCGTCATCATCAGAAACAAGATGCCCTACATCGGTAATATTCATAACGTGATAAACATCATAGCCATTATACAGCAGAACTCTTTTGAGAATGTCCTCGAAGAAAAATGTTCGTAAGTTACCAATATGCTGGTAATTATACACAGTCGGTCCACATGTGTATAATTTTACCTTACCCTGTTCCATTGGTTCAAACTTTTCTTTGGAACGTGATAAGGTATTAAATAGTAATAGATTCTCCATAGGGAATGAAATTAACCCTATAAAAATGAAAATGAAATTCTAAAAGGTTGGTTTATTACTGCAGGTAACCGTTATTCCTTAGTTCCTGCAGGTATTTTGTGATAAGAATTTCGTAATCTTCTGTGTATCCTTCTTTTTGAAGTTTGAGGAATTCCTCTTTCAGAGCATTAAAAGATTTGGGTCCGGACAGCACTACCTCAGGCGGTGATGTCCTGGTGAAATTATTACCCGGGCGCGATTCTCTCTTTTGCTCAAAATCCTTCTCCCGCTGGGAGAGTTGCGCATCCAGGAGTCTTGATAATATCCTGTTTTGCTTTTTAATGGTTTCGTCTGTGAGGTTCTGGTTTTGAAGGTCTTTTACAACTTCCTGCATTTCTTTTTTGATCTGGTCGAGGTCACCCAAAACTTTCTCGCCTGAACGCTGTTTCTCATCCTGCAATTCTTTATTTAGCTCTTCAAGAGATTTACTTATCTGCTCCTGCTCCAGCTTTAATCTTTTCATGTTTTGCTTTTGCTCATTGGTAAGACCGTTTTGTCCGTCTTTCCCGCTACCATTTTCACCGAACTGTCCCATTTTGCCATTCAGCCCCTGCTGTTGTGCTATGATATTCGCGAGTTGCTGCATAAGCTGACCCATCTTTCCCTCACCCTTATTACCTTTGTTTCCCTGTTGCTGCATCTGACTCATCATATCGCTAAGCATTTTTATTGCATTATCCAATGATTCTTTCGCGTTGCCCTGGTTTTCCGAAGCTTTATTTTTGTCACCGTCACTGAGATTTTGACCTGCTTTATCCATTTTATTGTAGGAATTACCGAGCTCCTTACCAAGTTCCGGTGTAATAGGTGCCCCGCTTTTAGAGAGATTCATTAGATCGTTTATTTGCTCGGACAGGTTCTGCTGCAGACCCTGTTGCTGTTGTTGAGCATTATTCATTTCATTTTTATTGGACTGGTTCAACTCTTCTGTACGATCTTTAAGGTCCTGTTGTTTCTTGCTTAGCTCCTCCAGCTGTTTCTTTATATCTCCCATTTTATCCATCATCTTATTGTTCATATCCATCATATCGAGCTGCTTCTCCAGAGCATCCTGCATTTGCCGGTTCAGTTCATTCAGGTCGTCGCTAATCTGTTCCTGAGTCTGTTGTGAATTCTGTTTCTGCCCTTGCTGAAGCTGCTGCTCGGAGTTCTGCATTTTCTGCTGTGTGTTCTTCTGGTTCAGCTGCTTTTGTATATCCTGAAGGTCTTTTGAGCTCATATCGGGGTCTTTCATCTCATTCATTTTCTTAATGAGATCTTCCAGTCCTTTCTTGAACTCGTCCATTTTATTTTTTATGTCTTCCTGTTTATCGGACAGTTCATTCATTTTGCTCTGATCGGATTGAGAAGATTGTTCGGTCTCGTTCTTCAGTTCATCCTGCATTTTAGTCATCTCATCGAGCTTTTGGGTAAGATCTCCAAATTCCTGCAAGTTCTCGATTTTCTTCATCAGCTCCATTATCTTTTCGAGATTCTTTTTAAAAGCCTCCTCATCGAAGTTGAAGTTTTTCATCGCATCCCTTATCTGTTCATCATTATTTTTTCTCAGAGCTTCTTTGAGCTTTTCGAGCATTTCTTTGAATTCCGGAGTGTTTATCTTATTAAACAACTCCTGCATTTTCATATACTGCTCCAGAGTCTTTTCGCTCAGCATCTTGCTTTCCTGCATTTGGTTTATGCTCTGGTCTATCTTATTCTTCATCCCGTCAAGATTCTGCTGGAGGTTATCTACCTTTTGCTGAAGATCCTTCTTCTGCTGGTTATTCAAGCCCAGTTCCTCATTCATTTGGGATTTATTCTTAATATCCATCAACTGCTTTTGCAGATCATAAGCATCCTGTGAAACCGATTCAAGTTCAGACTTTAACTCTCTGGATATTTGTTCTGATTCTTTAAGTATTTCCGAGATAGATTTATATTGCAATGTGCGGATTTCGGAGCGGGTGGTCTTACCAGTATTGTCGGTAACCTCCATATAGTATTCAACTCTTTCACCCGAGGTCAATCCAAGCCCGGCGATACTCCACAGGTATGGCACTTCAAGTGAAGTAGCATTAAGGTTCTTTATCGGTATGTTTACGATAGTGTAATTTCCAGCGGCAGACTGCCTTCCGTTAGCTTTCGAGTAATGCAGGGTTAAATTTGAAAAGCCAAAGTCATCCGATATCCTGGCTCTTACAATAAGTTCCCTACCTCCTTTAAGAATATAGTTCGTTTCCTTTGGTTCAATAATGACGATCTTGGGGGGATTATCATTTACAACTTTGACATTATATAGCTTGGAATTCCTATTCTCTCTCCCTTCGAGGTCTTTTAGCACAATCTTGTATGTGCCGCTATTTGTAACGTCGATTGAGCCGACTGCCTTATCGGAATTAACTTCGAGTGGTGTATAATTTCCGTTAAACTCTATACCGGCTGATGAAAGCTCTCTGCTTGAGTTGATGCTAAATTCCAGCCTGCTCCCCTCAGCACAAAATACATCACCTTCATTCTCTTTTAATTCTCTCGGAGGAATACCTGTGAATTCCGGTGAATGAACCGTGACTCTGAAACTTTTAACGATTGGATAATCCAGTACCGTAATGTTATATTTTGGTGACTCAATGCCTTCATACTCTGCATAATATCTTATATCACCATTTACATTTTCAATATTCGTAAGAAAGAATCCGTTAACATCCGTTTCGAGTTCTTTTTCATCGAGTAATATTTCAGTGCCATCGTGACGCTTTTCGAGTGTGTAGAACTTGATTGTGTGTATATCTAAACCTTCTTTATTTGCCTTAACGTTAATCGATATATCTACTCTTTCTCCTTTTAGAACTTCTATATCACCCGGTTCTATTTCAAAGATTATTCCGTATTCACTATCGAGGAAATTGTACTGATAATTAACAAGCCTTTTCAGAGAACCAAACATAGTGCCCGGAAATATTGCAAAGCTCAACGTATAAATTAAAAAAGAGCCTATCAATACCAGGCTGAGTTTTCTAAGAAATTGGAACGGGATGAATGACGAGAAGTTTATATTGCCTGAACGTTCATCGACCTTTTGAAGATTTGCATTAATTAATTCACCTGAAAATACCGAACCGTTAATGCTGTTCTTAAATAGCGACATTGAGTTTGGCAGAGAATCTTTCAGGCCATCGTAATGGCTACCCACTTTACGTGAGTATCGGATAGGATCGAAAGGATTTATTACTCTTGTGATCTTTAAAATGAAATTTAAAATAATGTACACGAATGTGGTAAATAAAGTAGATGCTGTAGCCCAAAAAATTACAGTTCTTACACCTGTCGAGAAATGGAATATTGCTTCGAGTATCACAAGAAAAAATATCAAGGCACCAATTCCAATACCAGCTACAAGTAAGTTCCTGACAAAATTATATCGAAGTTCTTTTTTGTTTGTATCGGATAATCTTTGGGTGAGAGAATTATATATAATAGCTGAACTTGATGCAGAGTGATCCATATCTATCCTGTTGGGCTTTCCTATTAATACAATTAAAAAGACTTAAATGTTTCATTTAAAAGTACTTAATAAGCAGTTTGATTTCAATATAATCAATTAGTTAATTATTAATAAATTTTTTAAAGCTTTGGAAATTCTTGATATTTCATAAAAATATGGTTAATTTCCATAAAAATATGGATATTACTGCTGCAATTTTCTGATAAATAAAGCAAAGCTATTGAAAATCTGGGTTAGGATAGCTCTTTTTGTTGTAATTACTGCCATAGTACTCACCGAGTCAATCTTTTACTATTTGCAAAATTCATACGAAGAAGACCAGATAAAGCATGCGGGTGAGAAATTAAAAGTAATCTCTTTACTCAGTGCGAGATCTCTTGGAGCATCAAAACTGGATAGTTTATATCTTTCATTGTCCGATTCAACTCTCGAAACATCGTCCTTTGAATACTTAAATGAAAAGTTGGGAGATATAAAAGCCGAGCTTGGCATGAGTAGGGATATATATACATTGTATCTAGTTGATAGCAATGTAGCTCTTTATGGCGCAACATCAAATCCTACAATAAACCCCGGTGATACTTTAAAAATCGTTAGCAAGATCCGGCAGCAAAACTTATGGAATGTTTATGAAAATAAAATACCACTTTCTACTCCGATCTATTCAAATGATTCAGGCACATGGGTAGCAGGGATGGCACCTGTATTAGATTCAAACGGAAATGTTGTAGCAGTAGTATCTACTTCCCTAAACCCGGACAGCATCAATGCTGCGATAGGGAAATACAAAGACAACCTTCTTATATTAAGGATAACATTCTTTTCGGTACTTATTGTAATATCTATTTTAATTTCCCGTCAGATTTCAAAACCGATATCCGATGTAGTCGCATTTATGGAGAAAGTATCTTTTTTTGGAAAAGCAAGAAAACTTGAAGAAAAATACGGTGGTGAAGTTGGACGTCTGGTTAATGCTACCAACGAAATGTATTCAAAACTCCAATCACAATACGGCAGAATCAGAAGATTTGTTAAGGAACTAAACAAAGCACAGAGAAAAGCTCAATCATTATACAAAATGGAGCAGTCTTTTTTAATGATAATATCACATGAGCTTAGAACACCTCTTGTTGGAATGTCATCTGTTTACCTACTAAAAGAAGAGATCCAGAACGCAAAATTCGAGGATGAGAATATAAAGAAAGATATTTTGAATTTTACTGAAATGACAGAATTAGGCTATAAAAGACTGAGGGAATTTATTCAATACATTCTGGATTACGTGGGTTATTTGAGCGATGGGGTAAAGCTATACAAAGAAAAGATAAATTATTATAATTTAATTGAGGACGTTATATCTAGTATTAAAGATAGCAATACTCTAAACTTGAACATCAAAAGATACTCTGTGAACGGAGATCCTGAATTGAAACTTGACCGTGAGAAAGCCAGGTTTTTATTGAGTACCCTTATAACAAAAATCGGTAAGATGAATATCAACAGAAATGTATTGATCAATGAATTTGTAAATGAAAATAAAGAGCTTGTAATAGAGTTTTCTACACATGGTGAAAGCACTGCAATAATGGATATACAAAATTTTTGGGAACCATTCAGGAATAAGAACATCTTAAACACTGGAGAAATACTTGGGATAAAACTGGCTCTGGTAAAATTAATCGTAGAGGCTCAGGAAGGGAAAATCAAAGTCGTTCAGGATCCAAACACTAAAGAATTAAAGATAATATTAAAATTCAAAATACTCCCGGAGGAAATTAAGGCTTTGTAAATCTGTACTTTACAAGGGTCCAGATAGCTATTACGCCATCATACCATTTTATTTTTTTACCCTCCATCCTTGTACGTGGATTGTAATTGATGGGCACTTCATATATTTCTATTCCTTTTTTTAAAGCCTTTGAGGTTACTTCAGGACAAAAGTCAAATCCTTCCGTAATTAAATCCATTTCTTTCAGTACATCGGTTCGAAAAACTTTATAACAGGTTGATTCATCCGTTATTCTTGAACCATAAAGTATATTAGTGACAACACTTAGCAGACGTCCGCCATAATAAAAGGCAAGGGATGATTTAGGATTCTTTTTTAAATTTCTGGAACCATAAACTACCTTAACTGCATTATCGTTGAAGGGTTTAATTAAGTCTTCATATGATTCAGGATCATACTCCAGGTCGGCATCCTGGATTAAAACAAGATCACCTGTAACTTCATTTAGTCCGGTTCTGATTGCAGCACCCTTTCCCCGGTTTTGGGGATGGGAGATAATCTTAACTACAGATGGATATTTTTGCTGAAATTTTTCAAGAATATTAATAGAATTATCTTTTGAACCATCGTCAATCGTAATGACCTCGTGAACAAAACCGGTTTCAAGAACCTTATTTATAATTTTTTCGAGGTAAAGTTCCTCATTATATACAGGAATTATTACGCTAAGCTTCAAATTTTATTTACCCTGATTTTCCTCACCTGGACCCTTCTCTTCGAGGCCAAGCCTGAATAAACTCTTAACCAGCTCCTCATTATGCGGATTTAATTTGACGGCTTTGTTATAGGCGATGATAGCGAGATCTTTTTGCTTATTATATTCATAGATTGCGCCAAGATTTGAAAAGATGTTTCTTAAGATCTCCAACTCTAGTTTGCCGTTTGACTTTTTTAAAACATTCAAATAAATTAAGTGAGCTTCTTTCACTCTTCCAATTTCTAAACAGTATAAAGCAAAGTTCAATATATTACGGTATTGAGGATAACTCCTATAAAACCCGTGCAGCCAATCCTCTTTTTCAAAACCAACCGGCATTTCAATAATACTTTTTATTTCTTCATCATTAATGATCTCAAGTTCATTTTCTTTAAACAGCTCAATTACACTATTGTGACGTTTGAGTTCAAGATAATCTCTACGTCCATAAACAGCTGTTTGCTCATCAGCATAAATTGGTCTCCAGTCAGGCATTTGCCTGATCTGAGTTGTCCATTGATGTGATGCTCCGTGATTGTATATTATTAATTGTGGATTATATTTCTTAATGAGAAAATCCAATCCATTTTCATTAAAACTATTTAAATATTCCTTAAAAAGCTCTTCCTTTATAACTTCAAGTCTACCGTCTATAAATACCTGATTAGGGTAATCCCATATTAGCCAGCCTCCATAATTAAGATCATTTATAATACGTCCGTCCAGTTTAAGACTATCGAGGTGACGAACTGCATCTACAGGATAACTCTCTTCGTTCAAACCAACACCAAAATCAATTCCTGAACCATAAGTCATATAATAATTCCCCGTAACTACTCTCGCTCCAGCAAGCACAAATATCATTGCCAAGGTCAAAGCAATAACATCTGTAGCAGGCTGAATTTTCTTCATAAAATTTTTAACCTGCTTTATATCCCCTATATCCTTTAATGAAAGAGCAATTATAACTGCTATATAAAACATAAATATTGGGATATTCCTGATAGCAGTGTATGAAATATAGAAAAAGGCAACCATTATTAAAAACTCATGAACTTTCCTTTTTCTGTAAGTTGAAAGAAACAGAATCGCTCCAATCGCCGATGCCCAATAATAAAGTCGCATCTCAAACAAATAACCAGTCTCACCAAGGCCAAATGAAGACTGCAGTTCCAGAATATTTTGTGCAAAAATGTTGCTTTCATCGAGACGGGTTAAAAGGTAGAATGGATAAGTTGCCCCGGTAATGAAATATGGGTTTACCAGTGTTGCAACTATTGCTATTCCAAACCATTTCAAAAGATATAAATCCGGTTTCTTATCTCTTATCCAAATACTTATAAAGTAAGAGAACATTACAAATAACCCTATCATAAATAACCCATGCATATTAACCCAAACAACCATGACAATTGGAAGAAAGTATAAATTCTTTTTCCCGTTGTAATAATAAGCCTCTAAAATAAAAATTGTTAACATTACTCCTATCCAGGTCATGAGCTCAGGTCTGTAACTGAACCTTATGTGAATAGCCAACAACACAAGAAGCCCGGTAACTACAATTAAGGAAAGAGGGATTTCCCTTAGTTGCATGATCCTGTAAAAGAAATAAAAGGCAGCTAATATTAGAATTACATTAGAAATCGTCATCCCTATATACCCTGATACTGTCTGCACAAGGTAAATTATTACCTGGTATAGCCACTGCATATCTATATAATCATGAGTATTAACGGTATAAGTAAAAACATCTTTTCCAGGAAAAGATAAATTCTGGAGGATCCATTGGCCGCCGCGTAAGTGAAAGCCTATATCAGCATTATTAATAAGTCTTAAAGCAAAAACAACAATGAGGCCAATTAATGTGAGGAAAGGTATCGTCCAGATACTTGTTTTTACATAGTTTAAAAACTTATCATACAGTGAAAGACTTTCTGCTTCAACCTGTTCTTCATCAACAATTTGAGATTGTTCGGGTATATCTTTCAAATTTCGTTTCATTTATTAAAAAAAACTCAATAAATTATCCTTTAATTATAATAATTTCAATTGAATAAAAATTCATTTGTTTAATTATTGTATTTCCCATTTAAATATTTGATTGATTTCATCACTTATTTTTTATAATAAATTTGGTAATTTTTAATTTTTAAAATAGATTAATTTATCCGCAATAAAAACAAATTATAATTGTATGTCAGAAAATCAGGCACCAAAACCTCCACAGGGCTTTGGAAAAGTAATGATGGCTCTTAGAACGTACTCTTTTCCCGCATCGATAATACCGATTTTATTCGGATCTGTTCTCGCCATAGTCTTAAATCCCGATTTGAATTTCAACTTCCTGAATTTCTTTATAACTCTCTTTGGGGCAATAATGATTCACATAACCACAAATGTGATCAATGATATCTTTGATTTTGAAAAAGGAATGGATAAAGAGGATAAGCAGCTTGGCATCCCTCACGGCGGTTCAATGGTTCTCTCTATGGGAATACTGGATAAACAAAAAATGTGGATCATAGCAATAGTATCTCTTGTAGCAGCTGTATTATGCGGAGTTTATCTTTATATTCAGGCAGGTGTTTGGATTCTTTATCTTAGTATCTTCGGATTTTTCTCCGCAATATTTTATACCGCCAAACCAATTGCTCTAAAATATAAAGCATTAGGTGATATCCAGGTTATTCTATCCTTTGGAGCAGGAATGACTCTGGGTGCTTATATTGTACAGACCGGGCAATTTTCGTGGTACCCTTTAATATTCTCGATTCCTCTCGGACTGTTAATCGATGCTATCCTTCACTCAAATAATATTCGTGATATTAATTTCGACGGAAAGTTTGGTGTAAAGACATTGCCAATACTAATAGGCGAGAAGGCATCCATAATATTCTATTATTTTCTTATAATAGGAGCTTATATCTCTGTGATAATGTTTGTTGTTTTCGGACCATTACCCTGGCCGGCTTTACTTTCATTGATTACTCTGCCAATCGGTTTAAAACTCATTAAGATGATTGGAGATATTCCTCAGGAGCCGCAAGCAAGATTTGAGTTTGGTACAAAACATATCATGATGACTGCACAGTTCAATATGCAGTTCGGTCTTGCATTGATTGTCGGTTTGATGATAGCGTACTTCTTATCTCTTTAATATAATCTAAGAAGTAAAGAATTTAAAAAGGCGGGTTTTTCCCGCCTTTTTTATAACTCAAATACTTCTTTATAAATCTTCCAGTGTCCGTCAGATCCTTTTTCCAGATACAATGTTTTCTTTCCCTCATCACTGTATTTATCTGACTCGTACTTTTCATCTAACTTCACCACTGCTCTATTCTGGTCGGAAGAGTTCATTTCAACCTTCATGTTGGAAAATTTAATTTTAATATACTCATACCGGTTGAATGTCCAATTTATTCTCTCGACTCTCTCACTTTTATTGAAATTTTTATCTTCGTTCTTCTCTGCCGCTGTAAAGGAGTAATCATAATCATCCGATAAGTAACTGCTATATTTCTCTATGTCCTTATTCTCCCATGCTTCTTTCCAGTTTAAAACTGTCCTCTTTATCTCCTCTCTTGGTGAGCTAAAGTATTCAGCAATGCTTTTTGCCGCTAAATAACCAACTGTAAGCATTACTATCACCAGGATTGTCAAGCTAATAGCGGTCATCCATGCACCTTTCCTCTGCATTGAAACCCTTTGTTTGTATCTTTTTATATACTCTTTTTCGAAATCACTTCTTTTTATTGGAGTTTGATTATCCAAAAAATTATACCCGCAGAATTTACAAAATCTGGAGTTTTCATCTACAAGAGATTTACATTCAGGGCAATTTATCAATAAATTAGAAGGGGGTATTAGATGGTTTTGATGTGTAGTTTCAATGAGATTCTGTATCTCTTCAATTGTCTGATTGCCAACATCTATTACGTGTCCACTTTGTTTTTTAGAATCAGGATTCTCGGAGCATCCAAAAGTAGTACACCCCTTATTCTCATCCCAGCATTCCTTATGGTGGGGTGTGCTGCACTCATTGCAAATAATTACATCCGCACTTTGCTTGATTGGTGACTGGCAGTATGGACATGTTTTGTTAAAAGTGGTATTCATCCCTTTGGATTCTTAAATACGTCAATGGGCACAAACTCTATATACGTTTCCTGATTTCCTTTCC
Organism: uncultured Ignavibacteriota bacterium; assembly: GCA_937959065.1. Classification (GTDB taxonomy): domain Bacteria; phylum Bacteroidota; class Ignavibacteria; order Tepidaquicellales; family Tepidaquicellaceae; genus JAEYVS01. The sequence continues at coordinate 15,616 of CALGOI010000327.1, forward strand.
TTAATATCAGTATATCATTGGCAGGGACTTTTAGGTCTGCAATTTTTTTTCCTGAAAGTAATCGGTTTTAAAAGTTTCTCTCCGTCCTTTATATCTGATGTATTCAGTAAATTCATATTTCTGTAAAAATCTTTCGTTGATTTTGTTTCTTCATCGTATAGACCATATACAACTTCATTATTAAAATCTATATTAAAGTCACCATCGAAAATTTGTTTTCCAAACTCTTCAATATCCTTTAACCTTACTTCCTCAAACCCCATATCCAATTTCTCTATATCTCCAAATGTATATCGGCTGTTACAATCTTCTTTTACCTGGTATTCTATTGTATATGAGTCATTTGTATTCCCATTAAAGATAAATCCTTTACCCGCCAAAACAAGAAGATCTTCGCGGTTATGCAAATACTTTATTGCTTCTTGCACTTCTATGCCGCCAATTACTGATGCAATTGTTGGAGTAGTAGGAGTCTTACCCTGTTCTATTTCATCAATGCCTAACAGCATACAAGATTTTCGATGATTCAATAGTCTGTAATCTGTTTCCGTCATTGTTGATTCATAATCAACTCCGTCAGGTGGTATAAACATTCTTGCAACCCCATTCAATATCTCTATCGCCCCATCTACCCAGGGAGTTGTTACTTTCCAGCATGATTGATTAACAAATAACCTGGCCTCCCTGTTATCCAGTCCGCAGATCACTATATCCATATCTTTAAAAATTCCAAGGCCAAGTTCGAAAATGCTTCCATCATAATATTTAATTCTAATTTCATCATTTATTTCTCCGGCTCTTTTTGCCGCAACAAATGCTTTGCTTTGTCCTTCATCTTCTCTTTTGAATAAAATGCTTCTAGTAAGGTTGCTTTTTTCAACTTTATCCATATCCACAACATAAATATTCCCGACTCCCAACATAGCGAGATTTTTAATTATCTCATTTCCCAGAGCCCCGCATCCTACCACGAGCACCTTAGATCGAGATAACAGATCTCTGTCCCACCAGCTTATAGTATCCAGTCGGGAATACCTGTCATCTTTAATATTTATATAATTGTCCATCGGAGTAAAATATTAAAAATACTCTTAAAAAAGCATACAAACTTTATATTAGGAGATAGGATTAATTAATTCCTGCGGTAATTTCGGGATGTAAACGCAAAACATCACCATCTTTTACACCTGCTCCGGCCAAAGTCTGGTCATCTTTTAACTGTTTTCCGCTTACTTTATGGTGAAATTTATACGAAATTGGCTGCCCGTCTGGACCTGTTACGGGCATTTTCATCTTAGGTAATAATACCTCCATAATCCTGCTTATAGCCGCATCATCAGGTAACGTAGCTAACTGCTCTTTATTACCTGTTGCATCTATTATTGTTACATTTATCTTAGCCATGTAACAATTTATAAAAAATGATGTATTTGTAAAATGTATTAAAAGAGGTAGGTTTTAATCATCTTCATTATCATCATTATTTAATAATCTACTGCTTTCTTCAATCTCCGGATGATGGATCTTGCCGCCCAGATTTGCAGTGCGCGCCATTATTGCAGTATTAAGTAAAAGCAAAAGTAAAAAAACCGCTATGAACCAGCCGGGGAATTTCTCAACTCTCCGGAAAACGACCAATGCAACTAAACTCACTACACCAATAAATTCCATCAAGTAAAAAGCATATAAAGCTGCATCTTCATGTTCATTTATATACTCTTCATTTACTCCATCCATTCCTTCTACTAAATCCTCAGCTCCATCTCCGGAGGTATATGTGACTATTGTTATTATAGAGACGACTATTGTTAAGAACAATGCCGCCCTTATAACTTCTTTGTTTTTCCTTATTATGCCATAAACAATAACAAGTATAATAAGTATTGTGCCTATTACAGGAAAATGATTTGTTAAAAGATGTAGGTGAGCAGAATTTACCATATTTGTTTTTTAGAAGATACGAAAGCCTGATTATTAATACAGAAGCAAGTTACATATTTATTGTAACAACTCCGGTATCTGCATCGAAAGATGTACTGTACTTTTTTAAGTTTTTCTTTGCAGGACCGTTTAAAACTTTACCGGACTTTGTAAACATAGAGCCGTGACACGGACATTCAAATTTACTTCCGTTAAATTCAACATCACATTTTTTATGGGTGCATGTAGTATTAAGGGCTGTAAATTTAGTTTTACTGTTTCTAATTAAAATTACTGTACTGGTAACCATTGCATACCCCCCAACCTTGCTCAACGCCGGGTAATCAGAAATATTTATTGTTTTTGCAACACTGTTATTACTTGAATCTCCTGATTCATTTAATGTTTTTGAAAACAAATTATCAATATTAATTGTGCCTGCAATTAAGACGCTTGTTGCTGCTGCTTGTGCTGACTTTTTTAAGAATTTCCTTCTGCTTATATTCATAATTCTATAATCTTTGAGTTTATTTATAAAACCTGAACAATTTTTAAAAGACGTAAACCCGGCGATTACAAAGTTTCCGGTGCCGGGTTCACGTTCAGGTTATGGGGGAACTCGTCTACCTCTATGGATTACTACTTTGAACAGGAACGGGTATCCACTTCTTTTCTATATCTTCAGCTACAAATATCATCTCTAATACAAACATTTATTTTACCAAAACCATTTTTCTGGTCGCAGTATATTCCAATGTTTCCAGCATGAAATAATAAATTCCGCTGCTTACTCCTGTAGCATTCCAGTTGACTTCATATGTGCCGGGAGTAAGATTCTCATTGACTAATCTTGCTACTTCTTTACCAAGTGAATTATATACGGTTACATTTGCAAATCCTGTTTTAGCTATATCAAACCTTATATTAGTAGACGGATTAAAAGGGTTTGGATAATTCTGGTTTAAATTAAATCTATCCGGTACTATTGTTGAAGTTTGGGTTATTGATGTAGTCGATGCTGTAAATGAACCAACCATGGATGGAAAGTGTGGAATACACTTATAATCATAATCACCGGCTACCGTAACTACATATTCAAAAGTTGTATTACCGGGATCTATATTCGCATTCCAGGAAGCAGCGCCTACAGGTCTTGAAGTACCGGTTGACCCATCACAAGTAGTTGTATGGCTACCGTCCTGCCAAACCCATCTTATTGTATCACCAACTGAAACATTCAAATTAGAAGGAGTAAAAGAATTCCCTCCTACCATTATCTCATGTACAGTTGCGTTGGATACATTAATGTTTAAAAATAAAATTAGAATGAAAAATGAAGTAATTAGTTTTGTAAGTCTTGATTTCATTTTTAGATTTTTATTTGATTAGTATCATTCTTTTTGTTTCAATAAAATTCCCCGATTCCAACCTGTAAAAATAAACCCCACTATTGTAACCGGTTGCATCCCATTGAAATGAATAAATACCCGGCTGCAGTTGAGAGTTAACAAGAACTTCCACAATTTCACCCAGGGTATTATATATACTTAGTTTTGTAAAGGATGTCTCTTCAATTGAAAAAACAATGTTTGTTACCGGGTTAAACGGGTTTGGATAATTCTCTTTTAGTAAAAAATTATTAGAAATAAATATTCCATCATTGAACTCATTACCGGTATTTACTACTACTTCATTTGTATAAGCCGAAAAACCATATTCGTTATATGCGCATACTTTGTAAATGAAAATTCTATCAGGCTCAAGTCCAACCTCTCGATAAGTTAAAACATCTGATTGAACAGAATCTATGATTTCAAAATATGGTGCACCCATTTCTTTACGCGCAATCTTGAACCCCAACTCATTATTAGAATTATCCTGCCACTGAATTGTGACTTCCTTTTGAGATTGGTTTAAAATGAACAGGTCCGATGGTGGTTCAGGTGTCCCATGAAGATAATACTCTGGTGTTGTTTCAACTGCAATATTTGAATTATCGGAAAGTCCATACATATTATATGCCCTGATATAAAAGCGGTATTCCGTGAGGGGTTCAAGATCCCAGACATAAGCGTGAGAAACATTAGAATTTACTGTGAATAAAAGTTCGTACTTATCTCTATACTTATTTCTTTTATAAATCCTGAATCCATCCTCATTATTAGAATTATCTTTCCAATCAAGCCTGATTAATCCGTAATAAAGCGCGTTTGCATTTAATTCCTCAGGCTTAGACGGAATCATGTTGATTGAATGTATAGAGTTATCCTGGCTGAATCCAATATTTGTAACGGTAATCCCCAAAATTACCTGCACAAACACGACTGGTAAAATTCTTTTAAAAAATGATTTCATTGTTAATAGATTTTTTCCGGAAACTTCTAAAATTACTTTTCACTTGCAAATTAACAAATAGATTAGGTAACTTCAAAAGCAATTGTACAAGTAAACGTAGGATTCAAGTTAGCTTTTTTTAACCTCTAATACGGATTGTATGCAGTTTTTTCAGCTATTTAACAACACTGCAACCATAAATCACTAAATTTCATGAAAACTTCTGACGACCTTTATGAGCTGATAAAATCCCTTGATCAAGCTGAAAAAAGATATTTCAATCTCTTTGCTTCAATGAATATCAGAAAGGGAAGTGAGGATAATAACTATGTTCGTCTATTTGATTTTATAGATAAACAAGCCGCAAATCAAGGTAAATATGATGAGGATGCAGTCAAAAAGCATTTCAATAATGAAAAATTCATAAAGCAATTGCATGTCTTAAAGGGTTATCTGTATAGCGTAATCCTTAAAAGTCTGAGATTGTATCATGCTGAAAAATCCAAGGTTAACGAATTAAATGGGCTTCTTCGAGATGCCGATATTCTTTTTCACAAATCACTTTTTGGGCAAAGCAAAAAACTGATTGCTAAGGCAAAAAGGATTGCGATAGTTCATGAAAAGTATATTCAGCTTCTTGAAATAATCGATATGGAAAAAGCAATAGCAAGAGCTGAATCATATACCAAAAGAACTGAAGAAGATCTGGATAATATTTATTATGAAGTTAACGATTCTCTTGAAAGAATCCGGAACATAAATGACTTTTGGCGTCTTTCTACTAAGTCTTTCTTTTTAAGAAAAAAATACGGAAATATCAGAAATGAGGAGGAGCTTAGCAAGTTTAACGAGTTAATGAAAAATCCTCTTTTAAAATCCGAAGACAGAGCCGCTACATATCTCTCAAAAAATTTTTATTACAATATCAAAGGCCTCTTTTATCTGACAAAAGGAGACTACGAAAATCTTTTAAAATACAGTAAAAAGCTGGTTGAATTTCTTGAAGCAAATCCGGAAATGATGCGTCCAAACAATTATCTTGCTGCGTTGAATAATCTGCTTATAGTGCAAATGGAAACGGGTAAATACGAAGATGCAATGATCTCCATAAAAAAAATAAGGAATATTTCCGCAGACTCAAAGGCCATGAGCGCCCAGATCTTTATAATATCATACGACAACGAAATCAATCTTTATCTTTTAACGGGAGATTTTTCTTCCGGGATAAAGCTTGTTCCAGATGTAGAAAGGGGGTTAAAAGATTTTTCGGGAAGGATTGATCAGGAATCAGAAATACTTTTTTATTACAATATTGCATATCTTTTTTTTGGATCAGGAAAGTATGAATATGCCCTTGAATGGATTAATAAGATCTTAAACAAAAAAGACTTAAAGCTTCGTGAGGATATACAAATATTTGCACGCTTATTAAATTTGTTTGTCCATTTCGAATTAGACAACTATGATCTACTGGAATATGAAATAAAGTCAACAAGAAGGTTCTTTGATTCACACAATTATCTCAATGAATTTGAAAAAGCCATCCTTTCATTTCTGAATAAAATTATAAATTTGAACTCTCCTGAACAGAAAGAAGAACTATATAATGATCTTAAATTTAAATTATCGAAGAAAACAAAAGATGCCAGTATCAGCAGGGCTTCCCAGTATTTTGATACTATTTCGTGGCTTGATAGTAAATTAAAGAACAAATCTTTCTCCGAGATAGTAAAAGTCAAATCACAGAAACGTTAGCTCTCTATGTAAAAGAACGAAAACAATCAAACTCTCAAAACACATGAAAACAATTTTGAGTTTAATTGATTTAACTACTATTTAGAAAATTTAATGTGAAGGTCTAAAATTCGTGCTTGTTTTTTCACTGGTTTTCGTGGCAGTAGTAATTATATTTTTTCTCTTATATCCTCTTCATCAATGAGAAGAGAAACTCAATATATAAAACCTAAAGGCTTTAAACTAATACAAAAGGTTATATACGTATGTATCCCTAAATATGCTTTAAACTATTGATAATTTATAGTATATTTTATTATAATATATGAGCTCCCACATATTAAATCTTATAAATATGAAAAATTTTATCTTTTTAATTTTGCTTACTTTTGGTTTTATAGTACCTCCGGAAATTCATTCACAGGATCCAATATCTTTGTATCCTATAAAAATTGGGAATAAATATGTGTATGAGAATTGGGATTTATTTGTCAGCTGTACTCCAACCTCATTTTTGCACCACAGAGTAATTGAAATCACCAAAGATACGGTTTTCCAAAATGGTAAGAAGTATTTCAAATTTGAAGGATATCCTTATGACGGATATTCATATCAAAGAGTAGATACAGTTTCAAAAAATGTATATTACTACGATCTCGATTCTTTAAAAGAGAAATTGCTTGACAGCCTGCTTGCAAAGACCAACGACAGGTATGACGGACGAAGAAACCCGGCGTCACATGGAGTGAGGCCAATAGTTACATTTGAAGACACAGCATTATTTTTCGGCAGCCAAAGGACATTTAAAAACATATTAGCAGATGGGTTAGTAGTTATGACCTATACCTTACTTGAGGGTATCGGAATCCGCTCAATAGGCACGTGCCATGGGGGCGGAAATGAATACATTTTAAAAGGATGTGTTATAAACGGTATCGTTTATGGAGATACCACACTTACAGTAATAAATACTATATCATCGGGAATACCAAATGGATTTAACCTTTATGATAACTATCCTAACCCGTTTAATCCATCAACATCAATTAAGTTTGACATACCTGTAAGGGGTAAAGTGTCTTTAAAGATTTTTAATAATCTTGGTAAAGAAATAGCATCGGTTGTAAACAGCGAATTCCAACCGGGCACTTATGAGACATTTTGGAATGCATCTGAATATTCAAGCGGAATATACTTTTACAGGATAGAAGCACCCGGTTTTACAAAATCCAAAAGAATGGTATTAATCAAATAACCCATTTTATATTCTACACTCTTTTTCAGACATTTTTTTGAAAACAAAAAGGGGCTTGTTAAAGCCCCTTTTTGAATACTGTATTCTTAATTAGGCGGAAAGTTATTTTTTGCGTATTCATATGCATTCATCAGATCTATTACTCCACCGGATTTAGATAGATCGCTGAATGTCACTTTTCCGCTTCTACCCCTGATCTTCACTTTCAATCCATCATATTTCCTGACCGAATTAACCAGTGTCTCCTTTATTTGTTGTGGAGTCAGATGAGGAAAGTACGCCTTAATAACTGCTGCGATTCCTGCGGCTTCCGGTGATGCCATACTTGTACCGCTGATCCTTTCATATTTGTTACCAGGCACCGTAGAATTAATTTCCAGTCCCGGTGCAAATAGATCTACGACTGTTCCTGAATAATTCGAAAACGGAGCAACAAGGTCATAACCGCTTGACAACTCATCAGGGTCTTTGTCTTCATTGTACTGCTTCATCCATGAGCTCGCTCCCACTACCAGCATATTCTCAAATGACATGATCTGTCCATTTTCTTCGTAATATTTCTGAGGGTAGTTTACCGTCTTCTCGATATCGAGAGCTTCATTACCTGCCGATACAACAAATAACACTCCCTTATCCTTAGCATATTTTATTGCATCCACTACATATTCCGGGTGCGGTGCATAGTATTTTCCGGCAGACATATTGATAATATGCGCCCCGTTATCAGCTGCGTACCTGATCGCATTTCCAATATCTTTGTCTCTCTCGTCTCCTTCGTTAGGAACGGCCCTCAATGTCATAATCTTAGCAAACGGAGCCTGTCCTATACCGTACTTATCCGCTGCAATAATACCCGCAACATGTGTACCGTGTGTCTCGTCTTCTACATATACATTATTATTACCGTAACCTCTCTCATCCAGGATCTCAGGATCATCACCATAATCAAAAACAGACATGTCTGTTTCAAATAGATACTTTGATTTTATCTTATACTCTTTAACATATTGATCGATCTCTTCTTTGGTAATACCGAAGAGCAGATAAACCGTAAGTATTGAACTCGCTGCATCTTTGTATTTACCGGTCAACCTCTCGGAAATTACTTTTAGTTTTTCGGGGTCTGTCGGATATCCCCCTGATTTTAATGTTTTATACGCCTCATCCACTACTTCCTGTGACTGCATCAATCCCTTTAAAGTACCCTCTACTTCTTCTCTTTCGCTTTCGATTTCCCTGATGACTTTCCTGAAGTATGGGTCGCTTTCAGGCACATTATTATTTTTGAGTCTTACATACTCTCTTGTCATTTCATAATTTGAATATTTCAAATCCCCAAGGAAATTCCATCCGTTAAAATCATCTATATAACCGTTATTGTCATCATCGACACCAGGAGTACCATTTACTTCGGCTTCATTTTGCCATATATTATTTTTCAGGTCGGGATGATTTATATCAAAACCGGAATCAATTACCGCGACGATCACTTCACCTCTCTGCGGCGGATTTGGCAGAGAAGCCAGGTAATTAAAAAAAGTTATAGTTCTGGTACCCTCATAACCGTCTTTATCCGGGTCCAGTAGTGCCCAGTCCGGCAAATCATCATCAAAAGCATTATATAGTGAGGAAAAACCTGATGATAAAGCAAAAATTACCAGTAAAACGGCGGTAATTGAAATTCTCTTAAATAAATTTTTCATATTTCTGTATAATAGATGAGTTTCTAAATTCATATCTCTAAACGCATTAATTTTATATATTAAAACATTAAAAACAACGTAATTCCCTTATTGTAATAATACTTAATGGATAATCACTACGATCGTTACCTTTCTTATAAAACGCAGATTGAGGATAAATTGTTCACTTTTATCGATAAAAAATCCCCTGAAGGATTATACGACCCGATGAAGTATGTACTATCGGGCGGCGGTAAAAGAATCCGTCCCATGATGGTAATTTTATCATGTGAAGCCTTCGGAGGCAAAATGGAGAATGCGCTCGATGCTGCAGTTGCCATTGAAATTTTGCATAATTTCACACTTGTACATGATGACATTATGGATAATGCCGACACACGACGAGGTGAAGAAACGGTTCACAAAAAGTGGGATATCAGCACCGCAATTCTCGCCGGTGACGGATTGCTAGGATTATCTTACCGTTCTCTTTTGAAAACCAAGTCCCCCCGAATAGCTGATATCGCTAAAGTCTTCACGGAAGGTATGATAGACGTATGCGAAGGTCAAAGCTATGACAAGGAGTTTGAACTTAGGAACGATGTTTCGATCGATGAGTACATTATGATGATCGGAATGAAAACATCACGACTGCTTGAAACCTGCGCAGTTATTGGAGCTCATATTGCGGAAGCATCTCCGGAACAGGCGGATGCAATGAAAAATTATGCCGAAAATCTCGGGCTTGCTTTTCAGCTGCAGGATGACCTCCTCGATATTACAGCCGATGAAAAGGAATTCGGGAAAAAGATCGGCGGTGACGTCAGGGAGGGCAAGAAAACTTATTTACTTCTAAAAGCCCTGGACCTGGTTGAAAAAGAATCAGAACATCATCTGCTTAATAAGATCATTCTACCCGGCCGTAAGGATCCCATTACAGATGACGAGATAAATCACGTAAAAAATATTTATAAAGACCTTGGCATTATAGATGATACCAGGAAGCTTGTGGAGTCTTACACACAAAAAGCAGATTCATATTTAGGGGTTGTAAAAAATGAAAACAACAGGCAGGCACTAAAATGGTTCTCCGGTATGCTTTTAGATAGGAGTTCATAACTTTGGATTTTCAGCGTTATCTCGTCAAGCTACAACCCTTTCTGGATTTTAACCGTAAGGGTCAGTTACTAATAATTATTGCCATAACACTACTTTTGCTTATAGCCAGAGGAGTTATACTGTTTTTTGAAGATTATTATGCCGTGCTGGGTTTGAATCTCGCGGCATTCGCGCTTATTTTTTTATGGATAAGCAGAATAGCAATTATGGAAGTAAGGTCAGACGAGAAACGCCGGATGACCGGATCGGAGAGAATGAAATTTATTTTCATCTCCTCCGGTTCCTTATTGGTATTGAGTTTCGCCCTGATGGTCAGGGATTTTTTCATTACACCGGTTTTGATGATATGTCTTGGGTTCTTCCTTATTCTCTGGCTTGCGTTCATTTTTATGGATAAGTTTGTAATGCAGGATACATACATCCGTTATTACTTTAAGTATCTTTTTATAATTGTTCTTTGTATTTCTATTGTTAATATTTGCTTTTATTTAATAACAAGACAATTTATCTAAGGTGATCAAAAAAGAAGTTACCATTGTAAATAAAGCGGGGATGCATACACGACCGGCTTCGA